>CAZXHW010001333.1:0-1501 GCA_964639915.1 uncultured Heliomicrobium sp. | reverse complement strand
GACTGATTACTTGCGAAATCACGGTGCCAAAGGTGTTGTGAACATTCCGGTTCCTTCGCAGTTAACGACCTGGGAACAAAGCGGGCGTGGTGCGTTCGGTGGTGGCCGGATCATGCTTGAATCAGCGCAAAATGAACTTGGCCATCCTGAAATCCTGGCTTCGGCCAAACTGCTTAACGCAATTTTCCAGAGCGAACAAATTGATGGCGCAGAGGTGTTGAAGCAGGCGGCAAGCAGAGAATTCACTGCTTCTTTTGCGCTTAAACCTGAAAAGCGCATCAGCATAGACATTAAAGGCAATGCTGAAACGCTGCCGACTCAGAATGTGGTTGCTATCTGGGAAGGCTCCGATCCGACTTTGAAGGAAGAGTATTTGGCTGTGGGCGCTCATTACGACCACGTAGGCGTGCGGCCGGATTCGGATGGCGGCAAAACGGACGGCTGGTCGCGGTATAAAGCGTTTCTCAGTTCCGCTGGTCGTTTGGGTGGCCCAGACAAATTGTGGAATGGCGCCGACGACGATGGTTCCGGCACGACAGGAGTATTGGCAATCGCGGAAGCTTTATCAAAAGGGCCGCGTCCAAAACGCTCCGTTTTGCTGGTGTGGCATGCGGGTGAAGAGAAAGGTCTGTGGGGATCGGATTTTGTCACGGACCATCCACCTGTGCCGGTGAAACAGATCATTGCTCAATTGAACATTGATATGATCGGTCGCAGCAAAAAAGCTGGCGACACCAATCAGCGGAATGCGAATCTGACAGGTCCGGACGAGATATATGTCATCGGTTCAAAGATGATGAGTTCGTATTTGTCCGAAGTTAGCGAGCAGGTGAACAAGTCGTACCTCAATCTAAACTTCAATTATAAGTACGACGATCCCGACGACCGCGAGCGGCTGTTTTACCGCAGCGATCATTTCAATTACGCCAGAAAGGGAATTCCAATCATCTTTTACTTTGATGGCGTTCACGAAGACTACCATCAGGCGACGGATCACGTGGACAAGATTGATTTCGAGAAGATGGAAAAAGTGACGCGGACCGTGTTTGCCACGATGTGGAAGCTGGCGAATTCTCCAACGCGGCCTAAAGTGGACCAGCCGCTGCCCGCTCAGTTGAAAGGGAATTAAGCTGTCGCTTTTGACGAAGACTGAATTTGGCCTGAACCAGAAAATTGATTTCCGGTTCAGGCCAAATTGTTTTTAGAGGGTGACTTTGAACAGCGTGCCAATTGCGTGTACATCACCGGGACGCGCTCGACCATCGTTTTGTCGCAAGTAGAAAACTTCGCCGTAAAAATGCGGTGTGAACTGTTTGAAGACCCCCACCGAGATACGATTGCGGGACCAGGTATCAAGCAAAGTGCTGTACCAAACTTCATCGGCAACATAGACCCTGAAATTCCAATCGCCGAGTTTGACTGGGTGATCTATCTGCAGCCGGTTGCGGTACATCACAAAATCATCCAGTGCGTGACGAACGCGTCGTTCGATCAAGTTGCG
>CAZXHW010001332.1:0-1504 GCA_964639915.1 uncultured Heliomicrobium sp. | reverse complement strand
AGCGACCTGCACTTCGTCATTCATTACCAGCTTCCCGGCAACATCATCAGCTACTACCAGCAGATCGGGCGCGCCGGACGCGGAATCGACAAGGCGCACATCGTCCTCATGCACGGTTCGGGCGACGAGGAAATTCAGCGTTACTTCATCAACACCGCCTTTCCTACGCCGAAACAGGTCGGCGACGTGATCGACGCGCTGCGCGCCGACGGTGACGCCAGCCGCAGCGATTTGCAGCGCCGCGTGAATGCGCGTCAATCCGTGCTCGAAAAAATCCTCACCCATCTCGAAGTCGAGGACATCATCGCAAAGCGCGACTCGGCATACCTGCTGCTGCAACCAGACGCGACACCGGACTATGCGCGCTGGGAAACTGTGACGCATATGCGCTTTGCCGAACTCGGACAGATGAAGGCGTACCTGCATGAAGGCGGCTGTTTGATGCGTTTCATCGCGCTAGCGTTGGACGACCCGCACCCCGTCGAGCGCTGCGGGCGCTGTAAGAACTGCACAGGCGCGCACAGCAAATTCACGCCGGAGAGACAGGCGGTGCTGCGCGCCCAAAATTTTTTAAGACATGGGAAGCCGATCAGTTTCGATCCGCGCAAACGCTGGCCAACAGGGCTTCCCGGCTTCGCTAAAACGACCATCGCCAACGTCAACGAATATGGCATCGCCCTGTGCGGCTTCTATGATGACGGATGGGGCGCGCTGGTGCGGCAGGGGCGCGTACAGAACCGCTACAGCGACGAACTCGTAAACGCCTCGATTGACGCGCTTCGGCTCTATTGGCTAAAGCTTGATCCGCCGCTCGTTGTGCCCGTGCCATCGCTGCGACGGCCCGCGCTCGTGCCGGACTTGGCGCGCAAAATCGCGGACACGCTCAAACTGCCTTATCTACCTGCGCTGCGACACGTCACGCAGCACCCACCGCAGGCCGATATGCGAAACAGCTACCAGCAGGCTGCCAACGTGCTCAAACGCTTTGAAGTGGTGCAGAACGTGAAAGATCGGACGATTCTGTTGATCGACGATGTGGCCGATTCTAAGTGGACGCTGACCGTTTTAGGCGATTTGTTGCAGCAGAAGGGCAGCGGCCCGGTTTACCCGTTCGTGCTGGCCGTGACAAATATTTCTGACTGAACTAATGCCGAACGTCGCCACGTGTTGGGTCTTGAATTAGACGCCCTAATTGCAAAGAACGCAGCACTTCGTTCCAGATCGGGATGATGCGTTTCAAGTCGGTCACCCACAAATCGAAGGTGATAAGCGCCGCAACATTCCAGCCGCGTGAAACTGCGAAGCGTGAAATCGCTTCTCGATTTTCGGTGGTGTCCAGCCAGCGATGCCACGTCCACGCCAGTTCAATATCCGTGCGCTTGACCGTAACCAGCTTGCCGCGCTCCAGCACTTCCGGCATTTCTTTGTCGCGCTTGTCTTCTCTGGTGGAGTCGGCGAGCAGTTTTTCGAGTTGCTTTACATCTTCCAGCACTTGCGGCAGGCG
>CAZXHW010001331.1:0-1523 GCA_964639915.1 uncultured Heliomicrobium sp. | reverse complement strand
GACAGTGAGCAAAA
Organism: uncultured Heliomicrobium sp.; assembly: GCA_964639915.1. Lineage (GTDB taxonomy): Bacteria > Acidobacteriota > Blastocatellia > RBC074 > RBC074 > RBC074. Next base: position 1,509 of record CAZXHW010001331.1, on the reverse strand, counting down.
GAAGAAGCCGCCTTGGTATCTGGATTTAGGAATCGGGTGAATGCGACGTCAAAAGCCTTCCGAAAAAAAGAGGCGACCCAGCCGGAGCTAGGTCGCCGAGAGGAGAACGCGTGTTTTTTTAGGAGAGAGACGTGGGTTCCTGCGCCACGCCAGCGAACCTTGGGCCTGATCACGCTGCCGAACCCCCTGCGGAGACAACCGACTCCGGCTTGTTCGGTGCGTCTGGTACGCGCGACGGCGCAGGAAGAGGAAGCGCAGACGGGGAAGATTTCGGCGCAAGGAAATGTTGTCGAAACGAAATGCAGCCGTGTGGGAGACGTTGGGCTTTGACAAGGAAGCCGCCGCGCCGCGCCCATCGTTCCAGCACGACCATCCTGGGGTTGTGTTCTTTGGACAAGGTTGCCTCCATCGTTGTGGCGTGCCGAGAGGCCGTAGGTGGCCGTCCGGCACGCCGCGCTTGACCGACGAAAACGTGGTCGGTCAAGGCCGGGGCACGAGAGCAGTAGTTGGTGTTGGCTCTCGTTCGGGATGAGAAGAAAGCACACGGAAACGGTCGGGTTCTGATCGAAGGCTCAGCTTGCGTGGTCGTGCAAGCCAGTCTTGTAGCAACAAAGCAACGTCCCCAGTTGATTGTTGCGCCGACCGCTTCCGTCTACGCTCCGCCGTAAGCAGGAGTAAAACTTACAGCAGCGCCGTCAGAGGCAGCGCGGCTGGCATCGCTTGGAAGACCGCACAAGGCCAGCCGCTTTCGTGGTGGATGTCGTTGAAGATTGATAGATGAGTTGCCGTACAGCTTGCCGGAATCCATCCCCTGTGATTGCTGGTCAGGTTGGAGGCGAATCCAGCCGACGTAGCAATTTCTTATCACCCGTAAAAACCCGACTGGATGGGGATGGTCATAGTGCGGGCGGGCTTTCCATTAAGCCTGTGTGCGACCAACGTAGGTACGCACGAGGAAAACAAGCAGAAACGGGAATGTGAGGAGCGCCACCGCGACGGTGACAAGCACAAGAAAAAGTGTCTGCGCAAGATGAAGAAGGCGATTCATGCGAAAAGAACAGCCCAGCCAAGCGCGAATCCTGACTGGGCGGTTGCGGTTCCAATGGTTGAGGCGCGAAAGGTTGGGCATTAGCTGCGCGGCACTTTGCCGACAAACTGTACGCGGAAGGCGTCGAGTCGGTTGGAGTGGTATTTCTGGCCGTCCTGGCCTTCTTTCGTGATGTTGATGGACAAGCGACCATCTTGCACCGCGATCCGGGAGCCGGGCTTGGCCGCTTGCATCAGCTTGACGACACCCGGATTGCTGGAAATGATTTCGACCCATTGGCCTTTCTCGTTACGTTCGGCTTGGTTGTCATTCAGCTTTTCGCCTTTGACTGGACGGCGGGTGACGACCCCCAGGAACGCACAGTAACTGTTGCCGTTTTTGTCTTTGCCGAAGTGGATGAGGGATTCTTTGTTCGTCGGTTGGACGACGGTGACAATCGTGTTGGTGACGTTGAAGGAGGG
>CAZXHW010001330.1:0-1524 GCA_964639915.1 uncultured Heliomicrobium sp. | reverse complement strand
CTAGCGGCTTGCCCGCATCATCTCTTACCGTCCCTGAAATCAGTCCCAGCATGGCTGCCGCTTCCGTAGCATTGGAACCGGACGCGACAGGAGTTAAGAACCACGCACTGACAATGCAGCCAACGACCCAATAACTGATCGCTTTTCTCATAAGATGTTCACTCCATCAGCCTTGCCACGCCGCTTGCAGCAAGGAGGTAAACGTTATCCGCCGTGATAATTGCGTAAGGAATGGATGACGTAGCGAGTACAACATAATTCATTAGAATGCTTGATCTGCTTGATTGCCGGTTATGTATGTTTGATCAAGCCGCTACAGGATGCAGGGATTTTCCGCTATTGAACAGCGGCATGTCAAGCTGGCATTCTTTATTCATTACTCCGCCAGCACGCGTTGGAGATACACGCGCAGTTTTTCTTCAGTGACACGCTCCTTCAGTGTTCGTTCTGCAAACACATACCAACCCGTGCTTGCGCCGTCTTTTTCGCGCCGCAGCGTTAGCTCGTCCAGCAAGATCGCGTCAATCATGATATTTGGGCTCAAACTCACACGCGCCCGTGCCAAGCCCATATCCGGCACGATGCCGTGCTCTTGCGTGCGCGGCCAGCCAACTTCCACCAGCAAGGTTTGTCCGCGATGACGAATGCCTAGTCTTTCGCCGACCATCACATTTTTGTCGACTTCAAATTCCCAATCCTGCCCCCCGATTTGCAGCGTCGGTTCAACTGGCGGGTCGGCAGATGCTTCGCCAGATGCCTCATCTGACACAGGCGGCGGCGCGGCTGAGTGATTGAATTCCTCCGCAATCGTTTCAAGCGTCGTCAGCAACCACTCTTTGCCCTGCTCGCGCAGGGCTTCGTTCGCGGCTTTGAGTTTTTCAAGTTCGGGATAAGCTGCGGACAACGGTGGTGTAATGTCTGTTGCTTCGGGCGAGAGGTCAGGTGATAACTCATCAGGACGCATGCGGAATACTCCTTTGCTCTATTTCTTGCCGTGTGCGACAAGCGGCCAATATTTATCGAAAACGAAATCCGGGCTGTTGTCGCGGTCGTGGCAGGTGATGCACAGCGACGGGGTCGAAGGCGTTTTGTAAAAGCCCTTCCGGGGTTTCGCCGCATGCTCTGCGCCGGGGCCGTGGCACGATTCGCATTGCACATGCGCGAATTGTGGCGTGGCTTTGATGTTCAGGAAGCCTTGTTTTTGGAAGCCGACAGAATGGCAACCGACACAGGCATTGTCATAAGCGCGATTCCTGGTTTCGAGCACCGCGAACGCATGCGAATGCCGCGTCTGTTTCCATTTGTCGTATTCCGCCTGATGACAATTCGCGCAGGTCTCTGACGTAGCGTAAATGGAATTTTGTGGGCCTTTCGCCGCGAGCGCCGCCGCTAATTCCTCCGCCATTCGTTGTTGCACGACACCGATTTCCGCGCGGGCTTTTTTCGTCGTTTCCAACATTGCCGGATCGTCCGGGATCACGCTGTCGAGTTCGACATAGCGATTCGTGAAGTTTTCGATTTCGC
>CAZXHW010001329.1:0-1524 GCA_964639915.1 uncultured Heliomicrobium sp. | reverse complement strand
CAAATTTCAAGCTGGGAAAGAAGCGGCTGCAAATCGGTGAAGACATGACGATTGCTTTCGAACTTCATGTTAGCGGAAGTGGCGAGCGCAAGTTGCGGTTGGAATACACGATTGATTTTGTTAAAGCCAACGGCAAAACCTCGAAAAAAGTGTTTCAGATTTCGGAAAAGAGTTATTCAGCAGGCGTTTATCCAGTGCGAAAGAAACACGCAACGGCTGACCTGACTACGCGAAAACATTATCCCGGCAGGCATCAACTGGCTGTCGTCGTGAACGGGAAAGAACTGACAGCGCTTGATTTCGATCTGGTTTGAACTTGTTGGGTTTGCAGGTTTCAGGCAGCCACGACCGGCAGAATGATGCGAAAACAAGTTCCGGCTCCGACTTCGGATTCGACTTTGATGCGTCCGTTGTGAAGCTGCACGGCGCGGAAAGCCTGCGCCAGGCCGATGCCGCTGCCTTTGGGTTTGGTCGTGTAATAGAGGTTGAAAATCTTGTCGCGTGCATCTTCCGGGATGCCAGGACCGTGATCCATGATGGTGATGAAGACGTGTTCCTCATCGCTGTGGCCGGTTTCGACAACCAGCTTGCCGCCATTCGGCATTACCTGACAGCCGTTAATGATGATGTTCAAGATGGCCTGTTTCAGCAAATCGGAATCGGCTTTGATGATCAACGGACCTTTGCCGTAATGCTCTTCCAGATCAATGCCTTGGGCGCGCGCGTCAGCGGCCAGCAAGATGACTTCGCGTACCAAGACGTTTGCATCAACCTGCGTCAGCTTCATTTCCACCGGACGCGTAAAATCCAGGAAAGTTTGCACGACTCGTTTCAGCCGATTGACTTCAGTCATCAGGATGTCAACGTGCGGCTTGGGATCAAGCCCGGCATCCATCTTGGCGCTCAGCAGTTCCAGGTGAAGCACCATCGCGTGCAAAGGATTTTTGACTTCGTGCGCGACGCCAGCCGTGATTCTATTCAAGGCTGCAAGCTTGGTGGCAAAATCCAATTGGGTTTCCAGCCGTTGCAGGGTTTCAAAATCGCGCAAAGTCAGCAGCGCGCCAGCCGGTTGGCCACGATCTTCAAACAGTTGCAGCGAAGCGACGATGGTTTGCGGTTGTTGGGTTCCGTTGACAGGGAAGTTCGCGACTTCCTGAAGCGATTGGCCACTGGTGTAAGCGCGTTCCGTGATGACAGTCAGCGGATGACTATAACTAAGAGCATCCGAAAGGCGTTGACCGCGCAGCGTGAACCGCCCGCCACTGAGCATTTTTTCGGCTTCCGGGCTGGCCATAATTACGCGGCGTTCACGATCAAGCAGCAAAACACGTTCTGACAAACTGCCGACAACTTGTTGCAATTGATCGCGTATGGCTTCGATTTCGGTTCGGTTTCCGGCGAAGCGGCGCCCCAGTTCGCGCAAACGCTGGGCAATGGATTGCATCTCCGCATTCACCGGGCGGGATTCCGCAGGAACAGTGCTTTCGGCTTCAAGCTGTTCGATGCTGTCCATCACTTCACGCA
>CAZXHW010001328.1:0-1525 GCA_964639915.1 uncultured Heliomicrobium sp. | reverse complement strand
GCTGACCCATTGGCGGCCATTGTGCGCCTTTTTAATAAAGTATTGCAGCATCTTTTCCGTCACTTCAAAGTCGGCAATCACGCCGTCTTTCATCGGACGAATGGCCACAATATTGCCTGGTGTTCGGCCCAGCATTTCTTTGGCTTCTTTGCCGACAGCTTCGACCTTGTGGGTAATTTTATTGATGGCAACGATGGAAGGTTCGGAAACGACAATGCCCCGGCCACGGGCAAAAACAAGGGTGTTCGCAGTTCCCAGATCAATCGCTAGATCGCTTGAAAATAAACTGAATATTGAACGCAGGTTCATCTAAGGTACTTCAAGAACTGTCCAGGGCGGTGCAGCTTGGTGCTTATTACCAAATCCCCTTCAGACTCCTACTCCGGAAAAAGTTATAGGTTTCAAGTCACGGGCCATGAATTGCGAGTGGGGATAGTGATTGGCAGCGACTCCACGAAAACAATTCATACCGCAATAACTCACTTCAAATATCATCCCAATTTTATCTTAAGTTGCATTGGGGCTTGCGTTGGGGCTTGCTTCAGGCCGTGCTAATTGCACATTGTTTTTATTGGCCGCTTTGGCGGCATACATGGCCAGATCGGCTTGCTCCAGTAAATCAGCCGCCGATTCTGCCGAACACTCCGGGTACGACGCAATCCCAAAACTGGCGGTCAGGCGAAAAGTTTGTTCGCTGCCGCCATTGAAGTCATGCGCAGCCACTTTCTGTCGCACCCGTTCCGCCGTGATGTAAGCCTTCTGGGCATCGGTTTCCGGCAAGACAATTGTGAATTCATCGCCGCCGTACCGTGTCACCACATCGGTATCCCGCACCGAATCCATCAACAGCGTCGCCATCTCTTTGAGCGTTTCGCTGCCGACACGATGTCCGAAACGATCATTGACGGCTTTGAACCCATCAAGGTCTATAAAGATCACCGCGACGCGACCGCCGTAGCGACGATTACGCCGCAACTCGGTTTCCAAATATTGTCGCAGATACCGGCTGTTATGCAGTTGCGTCAAATCATCCTGCATATACAGCTTTTCCGCGCGGGCATATTGTGCCGCATTGTGCAACGCCAGGCCAGCCATTGGAGCAACCTGCCGAAGCGCGTCCTGTTCCTTCGCACTAAACGCCGGTTGCTGTGTCAGCCGCACCGCCTGCGTCACGCCAATCACGCTCTGGCCAACTGGCAACGGAAAACACAACACCGAACTGACCGCATTCGCCGGGCTGTCGGTTTCCCGCAGTTCCTGCCGTATTTCCTGTTTGTCAATGCCGCTGGCATCAAGTTCTGCCTGCCCAAGCACAATCATTTCTCCTTGCTGCATTACCCGCTCAACCACTCCCTTGCCATTGGCTCGTAGCGTGAGCGAAGGGGGCTTGGCTCTAACGCCTTCCGCTCCGATCAACTCCAATAACTTTCCGTCATCAGAAACCAAATACAAATGCCAGCTATCGGCGGATACCCATTGGCGAAACTCGTTCAGGATTTCTCCGGCAACGTGCTGTTGGTCAATG
>CAZXHW010001327.1:0-1533 GCA_964639915.1 uncultured Heliomicrobium sp. | reverse complement strand
AAGATCTCGCAGTTCTTCGGCTGCCAGCTCGCAGGACGCACGATCGCGGTGTGGGGACTCGCATTCAAGCCCAATACCGACGACATGCGCGAAGCGTCGAGCCGGGTGCTGCTGGAGTCGCTGTGGGGCGCGGGCGCGAAGGTGCGTGCCTACGATCCGGTGGCGATGGACGAAACGCGCCGCATCTACGGCAAGCGCGCCGACCTGACGCTGGTCGATTCGGCGCTGGCGGCGATCGAGGGCGCGGACGCGCTGGCGATCGTCACGGAGTGGCAGGAGTTCCGCAGCCCCGATTTCGACACGCTGCGCAGCAAGCTCAGGCAGCCCGTCGTGTTCGATGGGCGCAACCTCTACGACCCGTCGCTGATCGCCCGCTTCGGGCTCAAGTATTTCGCGATCGGGCGCGGACTGTCGGTGAAGTCATGAAGCTGAGTGCATTCAAGGCCTACGACGTCCGTGGGCGCATTCCGGATGAGATCAACCCCCAGCTCGCGCGCGACATCGGGCGGGCCTATGCGGCCTTCGTGAAGCCGAAGCGCGTGGTGGTGGGCCGCGACATCCGCGCATCGAGCGCGGAACTGGCGGCGGCGCTGACGGCCGGACTGACGGAGTCGGGCGTGGACGTGCTCGACATCGGCCTCTGCGGCACGGAAGGCGTGTATTTCTCGACCTTCGACGAGAAGGTCGACGGCGGCATCATGGTGACGGCGAGCCACAATCCGCCGGACTACAACGGCATGAAGTTCGTGCGCGAAGGCTCGCGGCCGATCAGCGCCGACACGGGCCTGAACGCCATCCGCGACCTCGTCGCGACGCAATCGCTGCCGGCCGCCGCGGCGCAGCCGGGCCGGTCGACGGCCATCGACGTGCGCCGCAAGTACATCGATCACCTGCTGGGCTACGTCGACCGCGCCAGGCTGCGCAAGCTCAAGGTCGTGGTCAATGCCGGCAACGGCGGCGCGGGCCTGGTGGTGGACCAGCTCGAGCCGCACCTGCCGTTCGAGTTCATCAAGCTGCACCACGATCCGGACAGCTCGTTCCCGAACGGCGTCCCGAACCCGATGCTGATCGAGAACCGCCGGTCCACGGCCGAACTGGTGCGCAAGAGCGGTGCCGACGTGGGCCTCGCGTGGGACGGCGACTTCGACCGCTGCTTCTTCTTCGATGAAAGCGGCGCATTCATCGATGGGTACTACCTCGTGGGGGTGCTCGCGGAGGTCTTCCTGAAGCGCTTCCCCGGCGCACGGATCGTGCACGACCCGCGCGTGATGTGGAACACGATCGACATCGTGCGTGCCCTGGGCGGCGAGCCCGTGCTGTGCAAGTCGGGCCACGCGTTCATCAAGCAGAAGATGCGCGAAGTCGACGCCGTGTATGGCGGCGAGATGAGCGCGCATCACTATTTCCGCGACTTCGCCTACTGCGACAGCGGCATGATCCCCTGGCTCGTGGTGCTGCAGGTGATGTGCGAGACCGGCAAGCCCCTGTCGGCGCTGGTCGGCGAGCGCATCGCGAAGTTCCCGTCGAGCGGCG
>CAZXHW010001326.1:0-1538 GCA_964639915.1 uncultured Heliomicrobium sp. | reverse complement strand
GGCGCGCGTTGGCGCTTGTGTCGGGGGAAATTCCCATGAGATCCAACACGAATGCCAGCTCGGCGGGCGCCTGGATGGAACGGCGAACGTAATCTTCATTCATCACCGCGCGCGCAACCAGCACGCAATTGGTGAGGGCCCGTCTGGAAGAATTTTTCACATCCACAAAACCATAACTGCCCACCTGTTTGTCGAACCATGCCTGAATAATATTGGTCCGGCTGGGCACGCGGCTGTGGAGTTCCTGCGCCAGGGTCTTGGCTTGGGACACCATCCGCGCACAGATCGCATTGGCCTCGATCTGGTTTTGGAGCATCGGTATGACCGCCTGCTGCATTGGCCGGACGGCGTCGCTGGTGGTCTGAGCGGCACTGCCCAGCGTGTCGTCGCTGAAGAGGCCTTTGATCAATCCCCAGCGGAGCTGGTTGCCCGCTTCGCGACTGGCGTTGGCCAGATCGGCCCGCCGTTCGGCGGAACGCAAATAGTTGGCTTGCAGATCCACCGCGCTTTGCGCCAGCGCCGCGACTTCGCGATGATCACTATTGACGCTCGTCTTCAACAGGGCGGCGTCGAATTTATTTTTGACGCCGTTGGTGCCGTAGCCATAGGGGCTGCCGATGTTGCGGAGCAGAGTGAAGGCCTCCCCGCGCAGCCCGGTTGTAGGAACGAACCGCAACAGAACGGGCGCATCTGCCTGGCCTGCCGCGAAGTCGGGAGCCAGCGCGATGGCCAAAAAAAGAATGAACACGCTGCGTTTGCCACATTTCCTCTGCCTGCTCGGACGCGCCAGACAATTGACCGGCCGGGATTCAAGTGGTGCCTTCGGCGCAGGTTGCGGAGTTTGCATGTTCATAGCGGTATTTCACATCTGATTCTTCACGAATATCCAGACTCAGTGCTCTGCTGGTAAAAACTCTCCAGCGTGAATCGAGAATGTGGCGATCTCGAGCTGGTTTCTTGGGAACGCGGCGAATTTATGGTTCGGGAGGGCAGGGGGTCAATCGACAAAAGACGGAAAATGCAACAACACCGCCATTTGGCAGAGATGAGCGGGTTAAAAGATCGCTCCAACGCCGGACGAATTTCGCAACGCGCAGCTATTTATCGACGCCTGATTGGCTCGCGATTCCCGCCTGACTTTGGTCATCCCAGAATATTTGATGCCAACCTTTCAAAATATTTTACCGACGCTCTGAGTCAGGGAAAACCAGCTGTTTTATGGCAAAAAGATAAGGAAAATCGCGCCTCTCAAAATTGTTCAAAAAAGATGTTGCACATGGAATAAGCTTTGATAGTTTCTTCGCCCCTTCGCTTTGCGGCGAAGGGACAGCATTTTTGCGGGCCGATAACCGATACCCCTACGGGGACGGGAATGATGGTCCGCCGCTCCAAGAGTTGCTGACTTGGAAAACTGATTTTATGCCAGTAAAAACCTTTAGACCGCTAACGCCGTCTTTGCGCTACGTGTCGTTCGCTGATTTCAGCGACATCACGAAGACCAAGCCTGAAAAGAGCCTGGTCGAAATCCGCAAGAAGAC
>CAZXHW010001325.1:0-1540 GCA_964639915.1 uncultured Heliomicrobium sp. | reverse complement strand
GGGCCTGAATTCTTTGTGTCCCGGACTGGCGCCCGCAGTGGCTGCCGGCGATGCTGTCAGCGTTACCAAAGAGCCGCCGCAGGTACAAACCAGGACTTTCAACCACAACGCCCCCGGTCCCGAAGTGCCAATCAAAGGGCGGGAAGCCGCTACAACCCACTGCAGCTTCGACTATTTCGTGGACATCGGCTTGGAAAGCACTGCTAGCAAGAGAAACGGCGAAACTTATACCTATACTTTCAAGGTGACGCGCCTGGCGGTGCGCTTAAACCTGCCGATCACCTTTTGGCTGCCGGACACGGTCAACAATCGGTTGCGCGAGCATGAAGACGGACACCGCCAAATTTACGAAGAAATTTACGGCGGCGCGGAGAAAACAGCCCAGAGGCAGGCTCAAGAATTGCTGGGCGAAACCTTTATAGGCCAGGGAAAAACCCTTGATGAAGCGCAAGACGATGCCAAAACCAAAATCGGCATCGAACTCAATCGCAGGTACGGCGCCGAAATCTTGCAATACGCCAAGCTAGTCACCCAGCTCTACGACAATGCGACCCGCAGTGGAACCAACCGCACGCCTGTGTTTTTGGCAATTCGCGAAGCATTCCTGCAGGCGTGGCTGATCAATCTAACCCATAAACACTGATGCGGCTGTCGGGTCAATTTTTGCTGGAATTTAGGCACTGCTCAAATTCACCAATCCACCCATTCCGAAAAATTCAATTTTTCAGAGTGCTGAAGTCGCAAAATCCAATGTCTGTAAGGTTTTTGGGATTTTTCGTCTTTACCAGGTCAGATCTCCCGAAAAACCTTTGTGGGCAGTGCATTCCGGGATTTGCCACTCTGAAAAATTGAATTTTTCCGAGTGGATGGAGAAAGTCCAAAATAGGGATGTTCAAGCGCTAGTTAATGATACTCAGTGGCATCATTTTTGCGTTTCTACACAGCCGCCAGCGTCATCGGCTTGACCGCATGGGATGGGGCTTTCGTGTGCACATATTGTTCGGCTACGCTTGCAACCTTTGCAGGCGCCAGTCCTTCAACCATTTGCAGAAAGTAGTGATGAACGCGGAGATCGTCAGTCAACTCGGGATGGAAGGACGATACTAGAAGATTGTTCTGTCTTGCCATGACGATATACGAGTCGTAGAGCGCGCTTTCATCAGGTGGACTTTCCGCCGTTTTTCCTAAACGCCCGATATTGGCATCGACACGCGCCATTACATCAACGCCTTCACCTGCTGAAAGAATTACAGGGCCGCGTATGAAGATGGCGTTGAGCGGTTCTTCACCGAGAACAGGAATATTCAACGTGGTTTCAAAACTGAAGCGCTGCGGACCAAACGCGTTTCTTCTTACCTTTATATCCATTGCTGCAAGTCTGCCTTGCGCAGATCCTTCTATCTCCTTTGCCAGAAAGATAGAGCCCATGCAGGTTCCGTAGACAGGCTTGCCGGCATCGATGAATTCGCGAATGCGGTCGAAAATGGCGTCAGCATTGTCCGCTGTCAGTTTGGCGATGGTTGTCGACTCTCCGCCGGGG
>CAZXHW010001324.1:0-1541 GCA_964639915.1 uncultured Heliomicrobium sp. | reverse complement strand
CTTCGGGCAAATCGAAAGGCGTGCGATTCGTTTCCGCAATCGCGCTGATCAGGTAAATCATGAAGCCCAGCGGTTGGAACACAAACACAAACCATTTCGGGATAAAGCCGAGATAGGCACCTTGCTGCATTTCGACAATCTTGACCAAATCCACTGTCCCTGCTTGAATCAACACGCCGACCAGCGCCAGCGACAGGCTCAATTCATAGCTCACCATTTGCGCCGACGAACGCAGGCCGCCGAGCAGACTGAACTTGGAATTTGACGCCCAGCCCGCCATCACAATCGCATATACGCCCAAACTCGTCACCGCCAGCACATATAACAGGCCCACATTGAAACTCGTGACATGCAAGTTCATCGTGCTCAAGTTGAGTTGCAGTCCGGTGAGAGAGGCAAACAGGGAATTGATGGAATCCGCAAATGGGATGGGGACATCTTTGGGCCCCAGCGGATACACAATCGTTGCCATAAACGCGGGCACGACGGCGACCACGGGCGCGAACACATACAACCATTTGTTGGCCGCCAGCGGAATCACATCTTCTTTGAACGCGAACTTAATACCGTCGGCCAGGGATTGCAGCAAGCCAAAAGGGCCAGTGCGATTCGGGCCTAAGCGCATTTGCATCCACGCCAGCGCCCGCCGCTCGACCCAGTTCATCGAAACCGGCGAGAGCAAGCCCATCACGAAGACAATGACGATCTTGAGCAAAATGCCAACGAAATATTGAATGGATTGTTGGTCAATGGGCATAGTTTACGAGTGTCTTATTAGCCGTTCTGTTTGAGCCATTCGGATCGGTCAGACCTACCAGCTATGCTGGAAACACGACAACTTTTGCTTTTTCTGGTTGCCCGCCCAAAACCAAGCCGTTGGTCGGATGCAGCGGCAACGTGTTCGAGTAGCGCGTAATCATCGGGTAGCGTTTGTGCAATCGTGAACCCGCTTTATCGCGCAACTCGCCTAAATTCACAATGGCGTGCCGATTGATGCGGGCGATTTCTGCATGCAGCCGCTCCAGGACATCTTTGCGACTGATTTGCGATGCGTTTACAGACGGCATCACAATCACGGTTGCGCCTTCGTTAGCCAGCCGATTGTGCGAGAGTCCCGCATAACCCGGCACCGCTTCGGTGAGGGACTTGAACACGTTCTTGACCGCGCCCTGATAGCCGAAATCTTTCCCCATCATCTTGGCGAGGGAAGCGGTAATCATCCAATCCGGGCGGGCTTGTCCGACGGGCGGAATCACGCGGCGAACGAGTTGCACTTGCGCGCCGTTGTTGGTTTGCGTGCCTTGCGATTCGGCACTGGTTGTCGTGGGCAATACGACGTGCGCTTGCTGTGCCGTCTCGGTCATAAACGTGTCTTGCACGACAAGGAAATCGAGGCGCGAAAGCAAATGCTTCAGGCCCTTCGGTTCTTCGGCTTTGCCGACGACATCTTCGCCCGCGATATATAACGCTTTGATTGCCTGCCCGCCTCCAACAACCATCGCCTGCGCGATCATTCCATTGCTTTGCAACGCATCCATCCC
>CAZXHW010001323.1:0-1550 GCA_964639915.1 uncultured Heliomicrobium sp. | reverse complement strand
GGTGGTGATGAACTTCGCCTTTCAGGTGAACATCAAATTTCGCTGAATTGATGCCACTGCGATCCACACGCGTCAAGCTCAGTTCGTAACCTTCCACGCCGAGCTTGGCCAGTTCAGCTTTCAGCAACTCAAAATCCAGTCCGCAATCCAGCAGCGCGCCGATGAACATGTCTCCGCTAGCGCCTGCAAAGCAATCCAAATACAACGTACGCATATTCGTCTTTTTCCTCTTCTCCAATTGAGTTAAGGCACAATCTTCACCGGCGTTTTCACCGGCAATAGATCAAATAATTCTTTGATGTCTTCATTTTCCAGGGCCACACAACCCAGCGTCCAATCGTTCCCTTTGCCTCCTCCGTGGATGAAAATGTCGCCGCCGAGTTTTGTGTTTTGCGGCGGTTTCGACTTCGCGCGGATCGCTGTGGCAATTGCTTCGTGTTGTGTTTTGGTGATCAGACCATTTTTCAATCCCGCATCGGCGTCGCTAATGTTTGGATAGCTAACGCCCAGCGAAAGATAGTAATTGCTCTTTGGGTTTTTGTGCGTCAGGTAATACTCGCCTTCGGGAGTTCTTCCATCGCCTTGCTGCCGTTTGTGACCGGTTGGCGTATTGCCGAGTGCAATTGGATACGTCTTGCGAAGCCGCTCTTTGCCGCCAGAAGTTTCATACAAGTAAAGCTTCCGCTCGGATTTTTTGATCAAAATGCGAAAGGATGATTCCACAGTTTCAGAGAAAACCACCGACGCCAGCAGCACTGAAACCAGAATGGTATTCAACAGAATCGCGCTCATTCCGATTTTTGACTCCTGTGTGAATTGAACAACGAATCGTCGCGGCCACAGCTTTTCAGCCTGTAAACCGCGACGAATCTTGGAAGCCGCAATGATGATCGAATCAAATTTCATTCTGTGATTGGAACTGGTTCCTGTTTCCGAAACAGCGTATCCCAATCAACTCGACCGGTAAACTGCATCACAACGAACAGCGTGATGATGCACAAAATCGTAATTGCCAGTCCCGTAAACGATTCAAAGAAATAGGTATACGAGAACAGCACCAGGTAAACGAACTGCATCATGCCGACTTCGACCACCGCAAAGCGCATGCCCGTCACCAGCCGCATATACGACACCACCAAGCCAATCGAAACCGCCGAGCAAATCAGAAACGCCGCGTGAATCGAAATGTGATCCACCAGATACGCCAGCAATAAATGAAAGCTGAAATACGCCGCGCCGACGAAAAAGTAATTCATCGGATGAACTTTCACCTTCTTGATGGTCGTCAGGATGAACACCAGAAAGAAAAACAGAAACAGCGAAACCGGCGCTGAGTACGTTACCTTGCTGACCCAGGGGCCGGGATTCAGTTTGTGGGGCATTCCCATTCCAATTTTCACGCCGGAAAGCAGGCTGGCGTACTGCCAATTCAATTTCCAGCCTGTCGCGGTTTGTTCTTTATTGGTTGGGGAAATGCTGCTGGGCGGAAAATCAATCTTGTCGAAGTCGGTCGTCATCGCCAGCGAGAAGTTTTTCGCCTGATTCACGTT
>CAZXHW010001322.1:0-1550 GCA_964639915.1 uncultured Heliomicrobium sp. | reverse complement strand
GCACCATCAGCGGCAATACCTCGACGGGGAGCGGCGGCGCGTTGACCAGCTTCGGCACAACCACCACGTTAACCAACTGCACCATCAGCGGCAATACAGCGAGTGGCAACGGCGGCGCGTTTTCCATGGACGCCGGGAATTTGAATCTGACCAATTGCACGGTGGCGAACAATACAGGGGGGACTGGCGGCGGGCTTTATGTACCCAGCGGCACGCATGTGCTGAAAAACACCATTGTCGCCAGCAACACCGCAAGTTCCAGCAATAATATTTTCGGGTCGGTCAGTTCGTCGAGTTCCTACAACTTGATCGGCGTTGGTGGAACAGGCGGTTTGACCAACGGCACGAACGGCAATCAGGTCGGCTTCGCCAATGTCTTCCTGGACGTGCTGGCCAGCAATGGCGGCTACACGCAAACCATTGCCTTGCTGGCAGGCAGTCCGGCGATGGATAAAGGCGCTGCCGTCGCGGGCGTGACCAACGACCAGCGCGGCCAGACACGCCCCTTCGATTTGCCCAGCATTGCGGCGGCTTCCGGCGGCGACAATAGCGACATCGGTGCGTATGAAACGCAAGTTACTTGCGGTACGGTCACAGTGAATCCAACGTCTTTGCCGAATGGCGTAATTGGCGTGGGCTATACGCAAACGCTGACAGCCAGCGGCGGCACCGCGCCGTACACCTTTGCCGTCACTGCGGGAACTCTGCCCGCCGGATTGACGCTGGCCAGCGATGGCACGTTAAGCGGCATTCCAACGGCAACCGGTGCGTCCAACTTCACGGTCACGGCAAGCTATACAACCTTTGGCATCACTTGCACGGGCACCCGCACTTACAACGTCACCATCAACAACTGTCCGACGGCAGTCACTTTCACGGTCAACAATTTAGGCGATACATCGGACACCAATCCCGGCAATGGCATCTGCGTTGCGTCAGGCGGCGGTTGCACGCTGCGAGCGGCGATTGAAGAAATCAACGCGCTCTCCGCCTGCACCAACACCATCAATTTCAGCGTATCGGGAACGATCAATCTGACGGCGGTCGGTAATTCGACTTATGGCCCGTCGGCATTGGTCGTCAACCGAAATGTCACCATCAACGGCAACGGCATTACATTGCAACGCAATACCGGCGTGACGCGGTTGCGGCAGTTTTACGTTTCTCCCTTCGGCAATCTGACACTGAATCAGGTAACGCTGCAAAACGGCATAGCGCTGGGCGGCAACGGCGGCAACGGGAATGCGAATGGCAACGGAGAGAACGCAGGCGCTGCGGCTGGCCTGGGAGGAGCAATCTTTAACGAAGGCACGCTGAACATCAATCGTTCGACGCTGACCGCCAATCTGGCCCAGGGTGGTAATGGCGGCTCATCAACCGTGTTTGTTGGACCGGCTGGCGGAGCCGGCGGCGGCGGCATGGGGGCTGATGGAGGCGGTGGCGGTGGAACGGATGGCGGGAACGGTGGCGCACCGAATGGTGGAACAGGATCAACCACGAGCGGCACCGCCGGGGGCGCCATGGCGATCGCGGCCAGCGCGTCGCGCATG
>CAZXHW010001321.1:0-1551 GCA_964639915.1 uncultured Heliomicrobium sp. | reverse complement strand
AGGGCTGTTAATATGATGCAACGATAAACTCTCCTAAAGGAGCATTTTTATGAGCAAAGCCAGAATTCTGGTGATTGATGACGACACAAACGTACTGGAACTGACGCAATTTCATTTGCGCAGGAATGGTTTTGAATCTGTGACGGCAGACAGCGGGACTGCCGGTATCAATTTATTGAAGGCGCAAACCTTTGATGTGGTATTGACCGATCTGCGTATGCCGGATCTGGATGGCATCGAGCTGGTGCGGAAAGGAAAAGAGATATCTTCGAACACGGAGATCATCGTCATCACAGGCTTCAGTTCCATAGATAAAGCCGTCGAGGCAACCAAAGCCGGCGCGTATCAATTCGTCGAAAAACCAATCAATTACGACAAACTCTTGCTGACGGTGCAGCAAGCCATAGAGCGTCGCAAAGATCGTCTGGAACTGAAACAACTGCGCGACCGCATACAGGCTGAATCGTTTGGCAACATCATCGGTTCCAGCCGCGCCATGCAAAACATTTATGCGATTATTGAAAGTGTCGCCGAATCCGATGCCAACGTTTTAATCATAGGCGAATCGGGAACCGGCAAAGAGCTGGTTGCCAGCGCAGTCCACGATCTTAGCCTTCGCAGCCGAAAGCCCTTCGTTAAAATCAATTGCGCGGCTTTGCCTAAGGAATTGATCGAATCCGAATTGTTCGGCCACACCAAAGGCGCTTTCACAGGCGCAGCGCGCGACAAGGACGGATTGATCTCGCAAGCTCGCGGCGGCAGTTTGTTGATGGATGAAATAGGCGAAATGCCCTTGGAATTGCAACCAAAGTTGCTACGTATGCTGCAAGAGCGTGAATACACACCGGTTGGCAGCGAAAAACCATTGGCGGCAGATTTCCGACTAATTTGTGCAACCAATCGAAGCCCACTGACTGCCATCCGGGAAGGTATGCTGCGTGAAGATCTGTATTACCGCATTAACACCATCGAAATTCATGTTCCGCCGCTGCGAGAGCGCGCAGAAGATGTGCAGCATTTGGCAGAATATTTTCTGGGCGTTTTCTCTGCGCAGTACAACAGGCCGGCACGACGGCTTTCCCGTGAAGCGTACGAACGGTTATTTTCATATCCCTGGCCCGGCAACGTGCGTGAGCTTCAGAATGTCATGGAACGTGCCGTGCTAATGACCAAGGATGAAGTCGTAGAGGCCGATGCGTTGCCTATGGTGACGACTGATGCCATTCCTCAACCGTTAGTGACGCCAGCACCTTCAGTAATTTCTGAAAACGGCTCTCATCCAGTCGTTGCCGCTGTTGCCCCACAACATCCCAATGCGAACCATTCCAACCACTCTGATTTCGACGAATTGTGCAAGTTGATCGTCAACGGCCTGCAAGGCCCTGGCCCGGGAGACGATTCATACAACATTTTCGAGCGATTGGAAGGCAGCATTGTGCAGGCAGGGCTTTCCAGAACCAAAGGTAATTATCAGGCAGCTGGCATTTTGCTTGGCCTATATGGCCCAAGGCTTTACAGCATCATTAAAAAATTCCATTTGCTGGTTGGCGT
>CAZXHW010001320.1:0-1553 GCA_964639915.1 uncultured Heliomicrobium sp. | reverse complement strand
GAACAGCGACGTGAAAATGCCCATAGATTCCGGCTTCACGCCGTCTTTCAAAAGATACATTAAGGCACAGGCAAAACTGACCAGCGAAATGCCATAGCTAATCATCGCATCGCCAACGTGAATCGGACGCCAGTAACTGTCCAGCACGGGTTGCAGGTGGTTGATTTCGTTACCGATGAATACGGCCAGAATCAGTACCAAACACATCAGGGGCAAGGCGACAGCACCAACGAAACGCGTGCTCGGACGATGTTCGATCAGCAATAACGTGATCGCCGCGCCGAACGCGAAGCCAATAGACAAGTCATACAAATTCGCCAGCGGCACATAGCTGAAAAACCACCAGGCGTGATAGACGCCATCGTGATCGGTCATTCGTCGCCAGGCTTCCCGGTCGCCCATATTCACCCAGCGCACGAGCCAGCTCGACAGATTGAAGAAAAAGCCGAGCGACGTGGTCCACAACGCCACTTTGCTCATGCCTGGAATCGGCGCGAACAAATCCGTCAAGTGCATCGCCGCCGCGAAAAGGTAACACCACAAGGCCAGCACCAACAGCATTCCATCATCGATGAAATTGCCGTACCCCATTTGTCGTCGCGCGAGCAACATCAGGATTGCGCCAACGATGGGCAACAACGCGGGCAGGTAATTCAAAATTGCAGGTCGCCGCAAATCGAATTGCGGAGTCGTGGCATTGATTGTTTTGGCTGCTTGACTCATATCATTTCCCTTACGTGAACCAGTGAAATTCAGAAGCCTATCCTTCCGTTTCCGCTGGCGTGATTCCTTGAATGCGGGCCGCGATCTGTTTGATGCGGTCTTCCAAGCCGAGGCGATTACGATTGGCATCACCGCCTAAATAAACTTTGCCGTCTTCGCACACGATCCACAGGCGTTGGTGTGAGAAGAAAAACACCAGCAGCAGCGATGTACACAACATCGCCGAGCCGAGATAAAACCAATTCGCTCCGGGGTCGTACTGAATCGAAAGCATGTGCGCCTGCGAAGCTTTCTCAAAATCATGGAGCACGAATTGCGGCTTGCCTTCCGGCAGCAGGCGCGTTTTCAACTGTGGCGCGGAATCCAATTGCTTGATGAACTCTGAACCGAAGGCCCAAAGGCGCGAGGTGTCGCCGCCTGGCGACGTGATTTCCAGATGCGCTGCCGGGTTATTGTATTGGCCGGAAGCGGTTTCCACCTGACCCTGCTGCGTCAATTGAAAGTCGGGGATGAATTCCAGGTAGCGTACCGTAGTGCCGTCCGCCAGCTTCGCTTCGCCATTGAGCCGCAGTTCAATGTCCTGGGCATTGCCTCCGCCTGCTGGTGTGGCTTTCAGGAACACCGTACGTGCGCCGCCCATTTCCATGGTTGACGCCTGAAACATCCGGTAGCCGCGATAATCATACGGCTTGTTCATGTGAATCAGGGCTTCTTCGGTTTTGTTGGATTGCTTGTCCGTGATTTTGACTTTCGTGAACCAGTCAATCGTGTTGCTGGAATCAATGAACTTGTTCTTGTCCATCAAGGTCTGGCGAATATCCAGGCCCTCG
>CAZXHW010001319.1:0-1555 GCA_964639915.1 uncultured Heliomicrobium sp. | reverse complement strand
ATCGGTTGGTAGATCAGGCAATAGAACGCGAACCTGGCTTGGAACGTTCGACCGAAAGAACCGAAGTTACGACAAATCGTGAGCAAGAATTGCCCACCGATCAAGCTCTCACAGCACGCAACGTGATGATGATGCGCGACGATCAGCAATCCGACTACACACATGCCGAGGAAGGTCGTACCGACGAACAGCAAGAGCGCGCGGAAAACATCGAACGCGCATTGCAAACGGAACCGGCGCGCACTGAAATTGCAGCAGCAGCGCCTGCGAGTATCTATGACGAGATGTTTGACCGTTGATCTGGAAAAATAATCACCCCACGTTGTAACTGAAAAGAATTGCTTCGGGAGGTTGGCCTTTGCCTATGTTCTCTTCGTTTTCAACCCCTGATTCAGATATCATTTTAGCGGAACCACCCCTTGCAAAGTTACGGCTGCATTTCGGGATGACATCCCTGCTCCCAATGTGAAAGCACCGTCAACGCGGATTCCGGTCGCGGTGGCAGGGCCGACTTGGAGGTAATCAAAATTCCCGCCATACCGTCGCTTGACCTCTTCGACGATATAGAGCCTGACCAGCCCTTCCGCCAGCCATCCGCTGGCATTGGCTTCTCGCAAAACTACGGGCAAAGGTTGCGATTCCGGTTCTGTCGAAGCATAGGCCATATCCAATTGGCCTCTGGGGCTGCCACCAGCTTCACCAAAGAAAGCGCGGCGCGCCCAGATTACGGCCAAGTCTTCTGGGCCTTGCGAGCGACCGCCGTAGCTGCTACCGAAATTCATCATTGCCATCGTATCTCCCGACTCGCCGTACCAGTTGCTGGCGATGCGGCATTTGATTTCTACTTCGGACAATGTAGCGAAATCAGTTTCTGAGGTGACGGATTCAAACTGGACAGGAAAGCTTGCGTCCGCCCAGGTCAGGCGGTCGGCTCGGACTCCGTGATTGCCGAAATGCTGACCAAGTGAAAGCAGAGCTTGGCGTACTCGACTGGTTGTCACTCTGGCTGTGATGGTGAAACTTCTATTGCTACCTGTATTGGATTGACTGACAACTTTACCTGGAAAAATCATGTTCCCCAGTTTGATCCAGACTCTTTCACTTCGGGCAGCCAGATCGCGCAATTGCGATTCAAGTAGCGTGATCACATCTTCTGGCGTAGCGAAGGCTGCGCCGGAGAGTTCGCGGTACAGCGAATTCAGCCAATCATTGAGCCTGCCGTCACGGTCGCTCGGTTTCACTGTCGAGAGCGTAAACAGCAGTCTTGGAATCTTCCGCTCTGCTGCGCGATTTGCTTCCTGATGAGTGGGCGAATAACCGCTCTCATCCGTCACTCCGTACCGACTGCCGAGCAACAACAGCAAGAAGCTGGATTGATCCACACCATCCAGGTAGGCTCGCTGTGGGCCTTTGTCTTGGGGCGTGATGGATTCCCACATCATGGGCATTGCACTCCAACCTTGCAGCCAGTTTCGGACTGCCTGCCGGAACGGAGTCATTTCGGCATCCATTGTCGAACTGACGAAGATGTGTTGTGCATTCATCCAAGCCCGAA
>CAZXHW010001318.1:0-1556 GCA_964639915.1 uncultured Heliomicrobium sp. | reverse complement strand
AGGCTACTTCAATCCGTTCGGCGGCACGATCACGCCCGGCACAAAACGGTTCCAGGCCGCGTTAACGGCCAACGACACAGCGAATGATGAGTTCACGATGGGCTACATTGACGAGCAAAACAAGACGGTCAATGTGGACAATGGGCGCAAGACCGTAGACGCGGAATGGTCGCATCAATTCGGCAAGAAGTTCCGGGCGAACCTCGGTTACGCAATGCGGGAACTGACGACGAATGGCGTCAATGGAACCACCGCCACGAATTCGCAGATGGCGAGAGCGGGCGTGGAATATAACCCGACCGAAAAACTCAGCCTGCAAGTGAGCCGGGAACAGAACCTCGTTCAAGGCAAAGATCAGACCTATCCCGATCAATGGCTGGTAGGCGCGAAGTACAAGCTCAACAACTTTACGAATCTGTTCTTCACGCAGCGGCTGGGTTCAGCCGCGATTTTACCGATTGCCGATTTGTCCAGCACGGGCTTTGCAGCGAGCAATAGTCGTAAAGAGTTGTCCTTTGGGGTGGAGACGAAATTCTTCCGCAATACGAACTTTGTCTCGCGCTACCAAATTGAGCAAGGCATCAATGGGACCGACAGTTTCGCCGTCTTGGGCGTGAACCAGAAGTTCCAAGCGAGCAAAACCTTGTCGTTGGATGTTGGCGTTGAGAAGGGCTTCCATACGGCAGGCCAACAGG
The DNA here is from genome assembly GCA_964639915.1 of uncultured Heliomicrobium sp. Lineage (GTDB taxonomy): Bacteria > Acidobacteriota > Blastocatellia > RBC074 > RBC074 > RBC074. The sequence continues at coordinate 861 of CAZXHW010001318.1, read as the reverse complement.
ATGGCTTTGTCAGCGGTTCGCTGGCGGCAGCCTGGATGCCGACGGAAGACTTCAAAACGTCGTTGCGCTACGAGCTGCGGGACCGGATGGGCTTGGGCCAGATTCTGTCGGCAGGCGCGGCGGGAAGGTTGACAGAAAACCTCACGAGTCTGGGCAACTTCCAACTGTCCAAGACAAATTTCCAGAACATCGAGAGCCAGATCATGCAAGGACGCGCGGCGTTTGCCTATCGTCCAACAGAAAGCGACCGCGTGGCGTGGTTGTTGAGCTATGACATGACGAGCTTTGATCGGGGTCGTTTGCCCGGCGATGCCGGACGTGGCTTGAACTTCAGCCTCAACCAAGAAACAGTCCATCAAGTGACCACAGACGGTTTGTACAAGCCATTTCACAACGGCAAGGTGGAGTTATTTGGGAGGGCTGCATTCCGGCAAGTGTCCTCGGAAGGGCCGAGCCTCAATCGTATCTCCACCGACACCTATTTGTTCCAGGGGCGCATTCAGGATCGCTTCAGTCATTACTTTGACGCGGCGGTCGAGGGGCGCTGGCTGGGACAGGTTGGGTGGAATCAACGGCGCACCGCGTTGGGAGCCGAATTAGGCTTCTGGCCGCTGGAAGACGTGCGGTTGGGCTTTGGGTATAACCGGAGCGCGCTGGATGCGCGGTTCGCGTACACCGGGCCGATCCGTTCGGGCTTCTACTTCACGATCACCACGAAGCTCGCCAATATCTTCAATCTCTTTGGCACCAGCCACCAAGGGATTGAGACGAAATAATCACGCCTGCGAGGGCGGCGTTGGACAAGCGCGTCGCCCTGCTTCCTTCGACAGGAGATCAACTTCATGCAAAAGCTATTGTTCG
>CAZXHW010001317.1:0-1556 GCA_964639915.1 uncultured Heliomicrobium sp. | reverse complement strand
GGCAGCCCTGAAGATGGCAACAAGATAAACGAAGGAGAATGAATGCTATCTTCCGATTCAACACAACAATCCCATATGATAATGAAGCAGGTCGCGACTCCCCTTTCCAGACACACAATGTCGCGGCGGAAGTGACCAAAAGCCTGGCCACCGGTTTTGTCGGCCATTGGTAATGACCTTTTATGATCTAAATACATCGAACCTAGTGAGCAAAAGGAAATCACGAACTTGTTACGAAACAATCGCTTTGAGCGGGTTTGACCGCTAGTACAGTAAACCTGTTAAGCGAGTTGTGAAGCAAAGTTAGCTACTTGGTCTGATTCATCGTGATATTCAGGCATCGAGTACTTCTCCCAACTTAACTTCATTGGACTCAGGAACTCATACGGAAACACTGAAGAAAACTATGGGTGCTCGGCGCAGAGCGCGCGAATGCGCGCTACAAATGCTTTTCTCGTACGATGTGACTCGCCCGTCGCTGGATGAACTCTTGGATTCCTTTTGGGGAGAACTGGCGGAAGCTTCGGATGAAGTGCGCGTCTTTGCCAATGAACTGGCGTCAGGAACGGTTCTGCATCTGGATGAGATAGACGATCGAATCAAGCTCAGAACAGAACACTGGCGAATCCCGCGTATGGCCGTCGTTGATCGAAATTTGCTGCGAATGGCAGTATTTGAATTCCTCTATCAACCCAATACGCCCAGAACTGTGGCCATCAATGAAGCGTTAGAGATCGCCAGACGCTTTTCAACCAGCGAATCAACACAATTCATTAATGGGATTCTTGATGCGATCAAGCGTGATTTGGAAATGCATCCGGCCCAGGAACTCACTCCTCCTATTGGACTGGCACAGCGAATCGGCTGAAATATGTTCGCACCAAATAGTCAGCGGGCTGTTTTTCTCTCAAGCTCCGCCGTCTTTGATTCTGGTCTCAGGCCAAAAATATTCTTTTCTCTGCCTGCGCTCACCTTTCCAAAAGATTTCTGTTTTGATTACCGACAAATGCTCAAGTAAAATCCGTTCAACCACCAAGGAACGGGTTTTATGAAACATTACCTAACACATCGGCGATTTATTTTTGCGACCTTTATTGTCGTAACGTTTTCATTTCTTGTAGCGGGTTCGGAAGTTTTTGCTCAGACTGCAACCCAGCCTCCCCAAGATCCACAACAACAAACGATCAAAATCCCAACAACCTTGGTAACGGTTCCGGTCATTGTCACAGACCGGTTTGGGCGATTTATTACCGGACTTGATCGTGGGGATTTCAATGTCCGTGAAGATGGGGTTGCGCAAAAGCTTGAAGATTTTTCTTCCACCGAAGCTCCGTTCAACGTCGCACTTCTGATTGATACCAGCCGCAGCACACAAAACAAATTAAGTCATATTCGCAAGGCTGCTCTCGCCTTTATCAAACAGCTTCAACCCAACGACCGGGTCATGATTGTGACGTTTGACGAGCAGGTGCGTTTCGTAAGTGACTTCACAGACAACCGCGCCGAATTGGAACGGGCGGTCAAAGCGGTGAAAAGCAGCTATCTGACCAGCCTGT
>CAZXHW010001316.1:0-1558 GCA_964639915.1 uncultured Heliomicrobium sp. | reverse complement strand
GTGCGGCAATTGCCCACTTTTGGGCCCCCATGGGGGGGGTGCCTTGAAGCGACCCGTCTAGCGATCTGTTAGCGTCCTGTTATGGGTGTGTTCGGGAAGTGTTGGATTTGGGCGCATTTGCGCTGTGGTGCGGTGGCTGGGGTTTTGGTGTGGTGGTGTGGCGCATGTGCGCCGTTGCGTGGGTGGGCGGCTTTGTGCGTTTGGTGGTGTGTTTGTGTGGGGTGGTGGGGTGCGCTTTGGGGGCGACCGTGCACCAAGTTTTGTGCCCCGTGTGGGGGCTGGACTCTTGCTGCACTGCACCAAAGCTTTGCTGCGACGCAATGACGAATTATTTTCGCAAGGGGTTGACGGATTCGCGGGGATTGTGTAAATGATGATGACCGGCGGCAATGGTGCCGACCGGGCAAAAGTGAGAGAATGCATCATGGCAAATACCGATCAAGCCCCCGCCAGCCGCGCCAAGGCAAGTGAACGGAATTGGATTGACGCATCTGGCAAGGAGTGCGATGCCGACAACGCAACCGGGGTGCGTTACGTTATCCCGGCTATCGGCAAGTCACTCGACGTGCAATTCGACTCGGTCCCCCGCGCAATGCAGATTATGGGGTGGGGATTCGGCCTGCACACCAAAATGGGCAACGTTGCCAATACCGTGCGCAATGGCGACAAGGCGAATCCCGGCAGTCCGGACGACGAATTCGACGAACTGTCCGACTGGGTTGCCAATTATGTTGGCGGACTCTGGCGTGAGGCAAGCGAAGGAGTGCGCGGGCCCAAGTATGACGACGCTATCCTTGCCGATGTCCTTGCGGGGATTGCGGCTAAGGCTGGACTCGATCCGACTGGCCGTAGCGCCGCTGACTACCTTGCCAAGCTGGCCGATAAAAAGGAACGCGCAAAACTCTTGGCCGCAACCATTGCGATGCCCGATGGTAGCGAAGTGGTCGTGAAATTGGCCTATGCCGACGAAGCGAAAGCACGCGGCATAACCAAACCAGTCGCCAGCAAGACTGCATCCGACCTGCTGTAACTCAGCCATGCGTTTGAAGGGGGGCACTCTTGCCCCCCTTTTTTCTTGTTCAACTCCCAGTGATCAGTACCCGGTGCCGCCTCCCCATGAAGGTTCCCTCGTCTCTTTTCAATGGCGACACGCGGAACTTTTCGCTCAGCGGGGGAAAACTGCCCTTATTACGCACACCCCTGTCCCACTTCCCCCGCATCCGTCATCCTTCCCTCAACCTTCGGAGATTCCCCCATGGCCGCGCCCGCGAAATATCTCGACGCGAACGGAGAAACCGAGTACCGACGCTATGCCCGGTCCCGTCCGGTGAAGTGGTGGCACACCGCCATCATCGACGATATGATTATGTTCCCGACCTCGACCAACTCTGAGCGGGGCGCGCGCTTGGGCTACTCCGCTCAAGCCATCATGATGCTCATCAACTCCGACATGTTCAAGGCCGCCTACGAACAGCGGCGGCTCGATTTCCAATCGCGTTTGGATGACTCGATCCGATCAAAAATGGCGCGGAACGTCGAGCTTTCCCTCGACATCATG
>CAZXHW010001315.1:0-1559 GCA_964639915.1 uncultured Heliomicrobium sp. | reverse complement strand
GCTGCTCGCAACGGCATCATGCTGGTCAGCCATTACCGCCATCTGGAAACCGAAGAAGGTCAGGAGTTTGGACAGGAATTGGTGCTGCGAGGTTCCGAAGAGCGCCTGGCTCCGATTTTGATGACAGCTTTGGCGACGGGATTGGCGCTGTTGCCCATCGTCCTTGGCGGCAATAAACCCGGCCACGAAATCGAACACCCGCTTGCTGTAGTCATCCTTGGCGGATTGTTTACTTCAACCTTGCTGAACCTGTTTCTGATGCCGACGCTTTACTTGAAATTTGGGAAACGAGCGAGCAGTTAGTTCGAAAAGCTGCCGTCCTTGGTGTAGAAAATGTCACTCACCGTGATCGAACACAAAGGTAACTCTCACTTTCAGCAATCACTTGCACTTGACCTTCCATCTTTTCTGCCAGTTCGGCCAGAGATTCGCGATTGATGACGGCAACATTGCTCAAATCGCAGCGCAATAAAGAACCAACCCGCGGTAAATCCAAGGTATGCCATGTCATTCTGTCGCCATACCACAATAACTTATTTCGATAATCCCATTTATATTCGCCTGCGGTGTAAAGCAAAACCTGCTGTTTGGGCCTGGTTGTCGCCTGCACAACCGGTGCCAGTGCGCGCATATTGCCTGCTCGAACTTTATAGTTTGGGAACAAAGTCGCAACCATAACGACCAGCGTTAATATCGTATAGCTCCATTTGAAAAATGATTTGCGATGGCCGGTAATCCACAAATCCAGGGTAATCGCCGCAAGAATAGAAAACGCCGGGAATGCTGGCAGGATGTAGCGCAGCACTTTGCTATCCGCCAAGCTAAAAGGAAGGATCACACACAGAACCCACAAACTGAGTAAGGTTGCCGTTGGCGTCTTTTTACAGATCGCCTTTTTCAGAGATATGCCAAAACCTATCAGCATTAATGGCAACCACGGCCAATAATGCTTAGCCAGTAAAATGGGATATTCAAACAGCTCTGCGGCATGTTGCCCAAACGTTTTTTGCTGGGCTGAAGCAGTATGGTTAACTACATTCGCAAAGTGCTGAGCCAGAAATTCGTCCCCGAAAAGCCAATATTCTCTGCCATACCAAATCATTGGTAACGAAACCGACAAGATCAGCCCACTCGCCCAGTGCCTGGAAAAGAGCAAATCGAATCTTTTCGTGAAGATCAAATGAAGGCCCATGATGCCCAAGGGAAACAAGCCCATGGGTGAACGGGTCAACGTTGCCAGTCCCACCGCGATACCACATAACAGCAGGAAATTGGGTTGCTTCATTCCTTTCAAGTAGCAATAGATCGCCAGACAGAAAAAGAAGGTGAATGGCGCTTCAGTCATCGCGTGCATTGAGTACTTCAGAAAGTACTGCGTAGTCATCAACGCCAACATTGCCAGAACCGGAAGCCAGCACTCCTCAAACAGTTCTTTGGTCAAAAAGTAAACTAGAACAATGGTAGCTAGCCCAAACAAAGCTGCTGGAAACTTCGCGGCGTAATCCGAAATTCCTATCAGCTTGAAAGAAAGGGCGTCCATCCACACAAACTACGGGGGC
>CAZXHW010001314.1:0-1562 GCA_964639915.1 uncultured Heliomicrobium sp. | reverse complement strand
GGCACAGGCGCGACGGCGACTTCGTTCCTGGACTTGGGCAATAGCATGACGATGCCGGTTTCGTTCGCCGCATGGCAGGCGGGCAGTAGCAACGATGCCAATTCAAGCGCAGGCAACCCGGGGGGCAATTTCACGACGGCCATGTTTGTGAATCCAGCGCTGGGTGATTTGCATATCGTGACGACAGGCAATGCGCTCGTGTCCAATACTGGCACGCCTGTCAGCGGCATCACGGCGGATTACGACAACGACACACGACACGCGACGACGCCCGACATCGGTTCGGACGAATTTGCCGCGCCAACCAAAGTGGATATTATTTCGCACGATCCCAATCCTTCGCTTGTGAATCAATCGGTGCTCGTCAAATACTCCGTCACGCCCACAGCAGGTGCAGGCACGCCCAGTGGATCCGTGACCGTCAGCGACGGTGTCAATAGTTGTATGGCAACAGTCGCGGATGGGCAATGCTCAATGGCGCTGGCAACGGCAGGGGCGCGGACGCTGACGGTTTCGTATGGTGGCAATGCAGATTTCCAAAGCAGTTCGGCGACGGTTGCGCATTCCGTGTCGAGTTGTCCCACAATCACGCTTTCGCCCTCGACCCTTACGGCAGGCACCGTCGGCGCAGGGTACAGCAATAACATCACCGCATCGGGCGGCGCACCGAGCTACAGTTTTCAGGTGATGTCTGGGACTGTGCCGACAGGCTTGACGCTCAATACCAATGGAACGTGGAGCGGTACGGCCTCGGTAGCCAATACCTTCAACTTTACGGTCAAAGCAACAGACAACAATAGCTGCACCGGGATGCAGTCGTACAGCCTAACGATCAACAAAGCGACGCCAGTTGTGACGTGGAGCAATCCGGCTGCGATTAGTTCCGGCACGGCGTTGAGCGCTACACAATTGAACGCTACGGCGAATGTGCCGGGGATGTTCGTTTACACGCCCGCGTCGGGCACCGTGTTGGGGGCTGGTTATGGGCAAACGTTGTCTGTGCTGTTCACGCCGACCGAGCCGGCAAATTACAACAACGTCTTGCAGTCAGTGACAATCAATGTGCTCAATAGTTGTGGGACGAGTGCGAATCCCGCGACATTGCCGAGCATGACGTTTGGTGTCCCCTTTGTGCAAACGCTTTCGGGGAGCCCCGTTGGCAGTTACACGTTTAGCTTGTTGTCCGGCATGTTACCGCCGGGCTTGAGTCTGGTGAATACGCTCGGCATCTACAGCATTCGCGGAACGCCCATCGCACGCGGTACGTACACGTTCACGATCAAAGCGACTAAGAACGCAACCTCCTGCGAAACGCCGCGCACGTACACGGTGACGATTCCGTAATTCAAGTCTGGCCGACCAGGCAAAATACCCAGTACTGGGTATAGACAGCCCGGTCGGCCTTCCATACACTGCCCGCGTCGCTGTGAGGCATAGCACAGCGTACAAAATCGTAACCTCATAAATCGAGAAAGAATGTTGGTGACTGGGAGCCCACCATCCCCCAAGCGCCGATGACGTTCGCCTGCCCGTGCGTGGCTGCGGTGTGGATCGCTTGAGCC
>CAZXHW010001313.1:0-1566 GCA_964639915.1 uncultured Heliomicrobium sp. | reverse complement strand
ACCAACTGCGGAGAGATGCCGTCTTTCTCCAAACGATTCATCAAACGGCCCCATCCTTTTTCTGGTAGAGCAGGAGCGCTTGGCAGTTTTTTCGGTGCGGCTTTTTTCAAAGTTAGCCTGGATTTTTTGAGATTCCGCGCAGGCTTTTTCGGAACAATTTTTTTCTTTTTGACGACAACCTTTTGTAAGCCGGGAGCGCTGAGCGTCACCCACTCGACTTCAGGGTCATCTGCTTCACAAACATTTATTGTCCTGTGAATGGTGGGAACGGTGAAATCGTTTAAGAGTGGTTGATCTGGAACGGTGATATACATGCTTCTCCTTTCAGTGCATTCTTCATTCTAAAAGTCGCCTCTCGTTAGTCAAATCCTTCCCACGCAAACTCTTGTAACGTATCCTCAGGCAACATCGTATGAAGTTGGCAAGGGAGCGTCATTCTGTTTCCAAATCCAGAGATTTAGTATCGCTCCACTGATCTTCTTTCTTTCCAAAGGGGACTCTGTTCAGGAATCCCCACGTCAAAGAACTCAAGTAACCGAATCCGTTGGGAGCTGAGCAATGAGCAAAAATACCAAGCACCGCTTTTCGCGAAGAGAGTTTACGGCTGCGGCTGTTTCTACCGCAGCTTTCACCATCGTTCCACGGCACGTTCTGGGTGGTTCGGGATTCACGCCGCCAAGCGACAAAATCAACTTGGCCGTGATTGGATTGGGACGCCAGGGAATGGCCGTGATGATGAATCTGCTTCAATTGCCGGAAATTCAGGTGGTTGCAGTCTGTGATGTCAATCGCGGCAGTAAGGAATATGCCGAATACAATTCGAACGCCATGCTGAACGCCGCCCGGCAACTATTGGGAACTGGGTTTGAAACTTGGGGAGAAGATTGGAATTCGCCCGGCACGGTTCAGCTCACGAAAAGCTTTTCGACATCCTTGGGCATTGGCGGGCGCGAGCCTGCAAAAAAACTTGTCGAAGCCTACTACGCTTCCCGCACCGGGGCGGAAGCTTACAAAGGCTGTACGGCGTATATGGATTTTCGCGAGTTGTTGGAGAAGCAATCTGACTTAGACGCCGTTTACGTGGCAACGCCTGATCATTGGCATGCGCCGATTTCGATCGCAGCGATGCGGAAAGGCAAACACGTTTTATGCCAAAAGCCGATGGCGCATTCGATTGGCGAGGCACGCCGCATGGCTGCGGTGGCGCGCGAAATGAAAGTCGCCACGGCACTTCCGGTGAACAATCCCTACACGCCGTCCACGCAGACGATCTCTGACTGGATCGCCGATGGCGCGATTGGCCGTGTGCGCGAGGTTCACAATTGGTCCAGCCGTCCGTACTGGCCTCAAGGCGTTGACCGGCCGAAAGACACCCAAACGCCGCCCGAAAATCTGAACTGGGATATGTGGATCGGCCCCGCGCCGATGCGGCCTTACAACAAAGCCTATCTGCCGTTTGTCTGGCGCGGCTGGTACGACTTCGGTTGCGGTTCGTTTGGCGATATGGGCTGTTACAGCTTCGCAGGCGTTTTCAAGATTCTTGGCTTGACTCCGCCGACAGCAGCC
>CAZXHW010001312.1:0-1575 GCA_964639915.1 uncultured Heliomicrobium sp. | reverse complement strand
TTATGAATAGCAAAGATGAGGAAAAGAAGCGACAGCGTTATCCAATTGCTGTGTATCTAGTTGTTGGAAGTTTTGGCATCATTTTGATGTTTTTCGGAGTTTATACTTATAAAGACTCCGAACCTTGGCGATCAGTACTTCTAAACCTATCAACTGAGTTAATAGGGGCTGTCCTCATTATTTTTATTGTGAATCGTTTTTTCCTTCTCGAGGAAGAAGCACTATCTCACACATCGAGCGCAAACGAGCTTAGCGAATTCGGCGTAATGGCGTTCTCAGAACAGGAAGATGCCTATAAAACCCTTTCTCAAATGATTGGCAAGAAGGTCGAGAAGGCTACACTAATCCAATATAGCTGTACATCCTCTACAGTGATTTTAAGAGATATATTAAAACAGGGGCCGCAATCTGTAAGAGTTTATATACAACATGAGAACATTGCCGAGAAGATTGGAAGTGCAGAGCAATCACAACGAATAAAACGAAAAGTAAAAGGCGTAAAAGGGGAGCTTAGCGGGCTTTATAATGAAAACATAGTATCTTTTTACAAATACAAGTCCCCAGCATCTGTAAGTGCAATAAAAATAGACGACCGCGTGCTTCTTATGGGCTGGTATACCTATGAGGTGCAAATACCTTCAGAAAGCGACTCCGATACTACAATGGTGTCAGGACATGATCGAGCGGCAATAATCGCTCTAAATGGCACTCAAATGTATAGACAGTTAAATGAAACATTCCTTGCGTTGGAAGCAAATCTTACAAAACATGCGGAAAGATTCTATCCGACATAAGCTTCGCACATATAGAAACTGAGGTATCTATAACTACTCTTATTACTACTAATACTTGGTCTAAGTTATTTAGATATAACTTAACTCCATTTTTCAGAGATGAGTAAAAGATGAACAACCAATACCGCATCGGCATTGACCTCGGCGGCACCAAAATCGCTGGCACCATTCTTGATCACGAAGGCAATGAAATTTTCGCGGAAGCCCAACGCCCACGCCGCGAGACCGAACAGGAAAAAGGCTACACAAACATCGTCAACAAAATCGTTTCGCTGCACGCAGAATTAGCCGCACATATCGGCAATGCTGCGCACAGCTTCGGCATCGGCACGCCCGGCGCAGTCTCGCGCAAAACGGGCTTGCTGAAAAACTCGAACACTGTTTGCCTGAATGGCTCGCCACTTAAACAAGACCTGAGCGAACGGCTGGGCCGCGAGGTCGTCATCGAAAACGATGCCAATTGTTTTGCGATGGCCGAAGCCAAAAACTACCCCGGCCAAGTCGTGTTCGGCGTGATTATGGGCACCGGCTGCGGCGGTGGCATTGTCGTCAACAACCAAGTGATCACAGGCCTGCAATCCATCGGCGGCGAATGGGGGCATCACACGATCTATCCGAAAGACGGCCCGTATTGCTATTGCGGCAAGCGCGGCTGCATCGAAACGCTGATATCCGGCGGCGGGCTGCAAAATCGCTTTCACGAAAAGTTTCGCGTGCCGCTGACGGTCAAACAGATTTTCGACTTGGCAAAGAAAAGCGACAACTATGCGACCGCGTTTGT
>CAZXHW010001311.1:0-1577 GCA_964639915.1 uncultured Heliomicrobium sp. | reverse complement strand
GCGCACGCGAGCTGATGGTCGGCGATGATGACAAACTGATTTACCAGGTTCAGATCATTGAGTTTGCTGTGGCGGAATCGGAGTCAATTGACGATGACGACACTGTAGCGGACAACAATAACTAACAGGAGCGTTTGATGTCGGACTCAACTTCAGTAGCCCCCTTACTCGATTTTGATGCGTTGTTAGCGCCGATTGACGGCGACAATCCGGCGGGCGAAAGCCTGCGGTATGACGGTACCTACGACCAAATCAAAGAAGCGCGGCGCGAAGATGAAGTGCTGGCGCAAGGCGATTGGTCGCGCGATTTGAAAGTGGCCGATTGGCCGCAGGTTATCCGTCTGGCCACGGAGGCGCTGACGAAGAAGACGAAGGACTTCCAGATTGCCGTGTGGCTGGTCGAAGGTCTCACCAAACACGACCGGCATGATCGCTGGGTTGCATTGCGCGATGGGCTGCAATTGCTGCGCCGGTTGCACGAAGATTTTTGGGATTCTGTTTACCCGGAAATTGACCCCGAAGACGATGATGGCCCTTTGGCGGCGCGGGCCAACGTTCTGGCAGCATTCGATACGCGCGTCGCCGCAGTCATCAAAGAGTTTCCGCTGACGGCGGGGCAGAAATATTCGTTCCTGCAATACCAGGAATCCAAGCAATTCGAGATTCCTGAAAACCTTGATGCGTTGGAATACGAACAGCAGGAAAAGTTCAAGGCCTTAAGAGCACAGGCCGAGGCCGAACGCAAAGTCACCGGCGAAGATTGGCGCAAAGCCAAATCCGTCACGTCGCGCGATTTTATCGAAGCCCGGTTCGCGATCATCAACGAATGTTGGGATGCTTATAAGGCGCTTGATACGGAGATGGACGCACGCTTTGCGCGCGAAACGCCGGGGCTGGGCGAGTTGAAAAAATCGCTTGATGAAATCCGCACGCTCGTGGATTTGTTCGTCAAAGAGCGCCAGAAAGCCGAGCCGCGCGAGGACGAATTGGGCGGGGGGGAAGTCGGCGAAGGCGAAGAGGCTGCGGCTGCGGGAAGCAGTGGCGGTGGTGGCGGCTTTGCTGTTTCGACCGGCGCGATTCGTTCGCGGCAGGAGGCACTAAAACGGTTATCCGAAATCGCTTCGTTCTTCCGGCAGACCGAACCGCATAGTCCGGTTTCCTACGCCGTAGAGCGTGCTGTCAAATGGGGCAATATGCCGCTGGAAGCCTGGTTGGCCGATGTGCTGAAAGATGGCGTGGCGCTTGACTCGGTGCGCGAGGTTTTAGGCTTCAATACCGGCAGCAGTGAAAGTAGTTCAGATGGTTATTAAAGAGCGGTGTGGAGCAAACTTCCAGTTTGCCTCTGTTCCCGCGAGCGCTGATTAGTTAGAACCTGAGCAAACTGGAGGTTTGCTCTACATCTTCAGAGGAGAATCGTTATGCCAAAAAGAGAAAGTGTCCAACAGAAAATCAGCCGGATTCGCCCTCCGCGTGTTCACATCAGTTATGAAGTCGAAACCGGTGGCGCGATTGAAATGAAAGAATTGCCGTTTGTGGTCGGTGTGCTCGGCGACTTTTCCGGCAAACCTGTAGACCCT
>CAZXHW010001310.1:0-1577 GCA_964639915.1 uncultured Heliomicrobium sp. | reverse complement strand
CAGGAGCCTTCAACCAGGGCCATAACCTGCATCACCTGACGCTGAACAATTCGATGAGCTACATCATCCCTGTCTTCCCACCGAGCTGTTAAAGCGGAGCAAAAAACTTGCAGATAGATGAGAGCCGGACAGACACGAACTTCTGTCCGGCTCTCATTTTTTTGGGCAACAGAATTTCTGGGGATTGTCGTTTATTCAGGCTTAAAAGCGACACGGATGCCGGTGCTCAACTGTTTAGGAACTCGGCCTCCTCGCAGTGAACTTTTTCAGTCTCGAACCTTTCTAATTTGGCCATGCTCGCTTATATTGCCAGCCTCAACGCCAACTTATGCGTTTCATTGTTGGCAGCCCATGTTAGAGCGAAAAAGAGTTGACCTCACTAATTGCACATCTTGTCAATTTGTTGGCTCTATTTCGGAACAAATAGGCAGTAAAAATCCAGGAATTTAATACGATTCATGAAATAGCCGTCAGAAGTGTACCTGACCCTGTCCAAGGGTGACTGGAAAGTCAGATCGCTCCGCAAAGGCCGGTTCGTACTTGCGTAAGCAATGCCTCCTCGCAATCCTGGGACCCATTCTTATCGGTTAAGACCAGCATCACGGCAAATTGATGTAAGACCCAAAATCGTCTGATTACACGCACAGAGCAGTCCAGCTCATGACTGAAGGAAGCTTATGAAAAAGTTATTTAGAGACAGTCGAAATCGTTTTTTGATCTCAACCCGTTTGCTGGTTTTTCCCAGCATTGCGACGGCACTCTTCGTAACACTTTTATTCGTTGGGTTTGGGAAGTGGGCTGCAGGCGTTAAAGGCATTTTGACAGTCCCAAGCCAAAAGCCGGCCAAGGTTCTTGGCTCATTTGGCACACCGGCGGCCCCGAAAAGGCAGTCGTCAACCAGACCAACTGGATCCATCTGGGAGCTGCTTGATGGCACATCAAGTGAGGAAAATAATGCTTCATGGGCTGTTTTGCTAGACTATCGCAAACCGCTTTGGTCGTTTACTCCAAATACAGCGGTGATGCCTTTAGCGTCTATTACCGTCACGACAACTGCCGACACGATTGATGCGGCTGGAAACTGTGCGGCAGTGACACTGGCTTCCTTGCCCGGCCCGGATGGACAAATCAGTCTGCGCGAAGCCATCTGCGCGGCCAACACCAATGTGGGGGCCGATACCATTACTTTCTCGGTCAATGGCACTTTTACGCTGACCGGCGCGGCCAATGAAGATAACGGCGGAGCGGGCGACTACGATATTAAACAGAGCCTCGCCATCCAGGGCAACGGCGCGGCAAACACCGTCATTGACGGCAGCGGCATCGAGCGCATTTTCGATGTCTTTCCTTCCTCCGCCAGCACCTTCGATCTTTCAAACCTGACTCTCCAAAACGGCGATACACGCACGGCCTCCTTCAAAGAAGGTGGAGCGATGTATCTCCACAACAACGTGACCACAACGATCACTAACTGCCAGATCATCAACAATTTTTCCGGCGCAAATGGGGCGATCGAGAATCGCGGTACCCTCACAATCTCTGGCAGCATAATCTCTAATAACCAGACCATTCCAGCC
>CAZXHW010001309.1:0-1587 GCA_964639915.1 uncultured Heliomicrobium sp. | reverse complement strand
CCTCGGCGCTGGCAAGATGGTCGGCTCCGTGACCGTCCTCCCCGGACAGCCCGGCGCCGCCGGCCAGCAGACCCAGGCGACCGCCACCCCGACCGCGACGCGCACCGCGACCGCTACGGCGACCGCGACTGCCGCCGCCACCCCGGCGGCTACCCCCGCCACCACCGCGACGCCGAGCGCGCCAAAGACCGGTTCCGCCAGAAAAGTTCACATCAAACTTTCGCTGAAAGAGGCTGCGGCGCACGTCAAGAAAAGTCGTAAGCAAAATTGATTTGACGCGGTATGTCACTCCAGACTGAAGACATAAAACAGCAAGCCTGCTTGTTCGGCTTCAACAAGGTAGGAATTGTTCCCGCCGAAGCGCTGACCGAAGAAAGTGCGCGTTTGCGTGACTGGCTGGCGCAGAACTTTCACGGCCAAATGGGTTACATGGAGCGTGATCCGCAACAACGCAGCGATCCTCGTTTGTTGATGCCGTCAGCAAAGTCAGTGGTCTGTGTGGCGCTGAATTACTTTAATCCCGAAAAGCATGTGGACTCGCCCGAAGTCGGCAAGATTTCCCGTTATGCCTGGGGCGATGATTATCACGATGTGTTGCGCGACAAGCTGAAAGCCTTGCTGGCCTGGATCAAAAAGCGGCAGCCGGAAGTTGAAGGCAAAATCTGCGTGGATACTTCGCCGATGATGGACAAGGCGTGGGCGGTACGCGCGGGGATCGGCTGGCTGGGAAAACACACCAACGTCATTACCAAAGAATTCGGTTCGTGGGTGTTTCTGGGGGAACTGCTGTTGTCGGTGGAGTTGGAATACGATTCATTTATTGAGCCTGACCATTGCGGCAAATGCACAGCCTGCATTGACGCCTGCCCGACCGGAGCGATCATCGCGCCGTATCAACTGGACGCGACACGCTGCATTTCTTACGGAACGATTGAGTTGCGCGAGCCGGAATTACCCGAACCGATCAAATCGAACCTGGAAGGCTGGGTGTTTGGCTGCGACATTTGCCAGGACGTCTGCCCGTGGTCGCGCTTTTCCAAACAGAGCGAGGAAGAACGCTTCACGCCGCGCGAAGGAATCGTCGAACCGAAGCTGCAAGAGCTGGTCGAATTGTCGCAGGAAGAGTTTTCTGCTCGCTTTCGCAAAAGCCCAATCAAGCGCACGAAGCTCGCCGGACTCAAGCGCAACGCCGAAGCTTTGCAGCAGATAAAAAAGCGAGAAGGTAAGGCAGAATAAAGATTTACCGGACAGCAAAACTGTACAATTGAACTTCTCCGGTTTTGCGCGCAGCGGCAAAGAGTTTGCCGGACGAACTGAACGCAGTTGGTAGCCCGCCATGTTCCAGTTCAAGCAGAACTTTTCCATCCGCCAGATCAAGCAAACGAACGGATTTTTCGTTGTTGGCGACCAGCACTTTGCCGTCGAACGAAAACGAGATCACGTCTCTTCGGAGCAGCGTTTCAAAAAAGCCCAGCTTGTAAAACATCGGTAGTTCCGTTCTGACGTTTTCGGTTTCGACATCGTAAAGGATGATTTTGGCTCTGCCTTTGTTATTAGGATGGGAAGTTACCATCGTTTTTTTATCCG
>CAZXHW010001308.1:0-1589 GCA_964639915.1 uncultured Heliomicrobium sp. | reverse complement strand
TACACCCGCTTCAATTCTGTCGCACGGCTCCGGCGGAAGCCCGAACGGCGCATCGGCACGCGCCACAACCATCTTTACCACGCGCTTCGGCTGGTGATGCACAAGCTGGGAAACGCCAATGAATCTGGATGCGCGGAACTTGGCCTGCCTGCATTGGGCAGTTTTCTCTTTTCCAACGATGCCATTGCCGATCTAAATGGCTGCGAGATTGCGAACAGCGATTTGCTGGAAGCCATTCGCGCGCTGGCCTTCATCACCGACGGGCACGGGCGGCGCACGGTGGATTACCGGAATCTGCGCTCCGAAGAGTTGGGCAGCGTGTACGAAGCCCTGCTCGAACTCCATCCGGTGATTAACGCCGAAGCGCGCCAGTTCCATCTGGATTCGGCCAGCGGCAACGAACGCAAAACCACTGGCAGCTATTACACGCCCGACAGTTTGGTGCAGTGCCTGCTGGATTCCGCGCTTGATCCCGTCGCCGCCGAAGCGCGCAAACAGCCTGACGCGGAAGCCGCGCTGTTGCGATTGAAAGTGGTTGATCCGGCCTGCGGCAGCGGACACTTTCTGATTGCCGCCGCACACCGGCTGTCAAAACATCTGGCTTCGGTGCGCACCGGCGATGACGAACCCGCGCCCGAAGCCGTTCGCCGGGCGTTGCGCGACGTGATCGGCCATTGCATTTACGGCGTGGACATCAATCCGATGGCCGTCGAATTGTGCAAGGTTTCGTTGTGGATGGAGGCGCTGGACCCCGGCAAGCCGCTCACCTTTCTGGAACATCGCATTCAATGCGGCAATGCACTGATCGGCGCGACACCCGCGCTGTTGAAAAACGGCATTCCCGATGAAGCCTTCAAACCCATCGAAGGCGACGACCGCGAGTATTGCGCCGAATACCGCAAACAGAACAAGAAAGAGCGCCTGGGGTTTCAACGCCTGCCGTTCGATGCGGAGGTCAAACTCGGCAATCTGGCCGCCAGCATTGCCGAACTCGATGCGATTGATGACGCCGACATCGCCGGAGTGCGCGCCAAACAGCAACGCTACGAAGCGCTGGTCAAATCCAGCGGGTATTTGTACGGTCAATTCCTGGCCGATGCCTGGTGCGCGGCCTTCGTCTGGAAAAAGACGCGCGAGTTTCCCTACCCGATCACCGAAGCCATCTTCCGCGAAATCGAGAGCAAACCATTTCGGCACGGCAACCTGCACGGCGGAGAATGGCTACAACGCGAAGTTCAACGGCTGGCTGCGCAGTACCAATTCTTCCAGTGGCATCTGGCTTTTCCAGATGTGTTCCGCCTGCCAGTCAGTGAGCAAGAGCCAGAGAATGAGCAGGCAGGTTGGAGCGGCGGTTTTGATGTCGTGCTGGGGAATCCACCGTGGGAGCGCATCAGGCTGTTAGATAAAGAATGGTTCGCACAACGGCGGCCTGAGATTGTCAATGCGCCCAATGCAGCAGCACGACAGAGAATGATTCAAGAGTTAAAGGAGATTGATCCAGCTTTATTCTCAGCGTTTTTGGATGACCGGCGAAAAGCTGAGGGGGAAAGCCATTTCGTGCGGAGTGGTGGACGTTATCCGCTTTGCGG
>CAZXHW010001307.1:0-1594 GCA_964639915.1 uncultured Heliomicrobium sp. | reverse complement strand
GCCCCAGAGAAGATGTCACCACTTCGCTTCCCTCAGGGGGCTATCCAGAAGTCTTTGGGCGAAGCGGGAGTTCGTTCGTAGAACTCTCGATCTGGCGGGCATGTTGGCGAAGCTCTTTCACCACTTTTAGTGCTTCACCATCCAGCCCGCTGCTTTGAATCAGGATATTACATTCTTCTATTATGAGTGATGCGGGGATACTTGTTTGCTGGTGAAAGGTCTCCATCCTCTGTGCCAGATCACGCACCGCACGCGTGCGTTGATTGCTACGCCAAAGTAACCAGCCCAAGAAAAACGCGAACCCAACAAAGAGTAACCGCGTGATAAGTTGCAGGTCGTCAGGGAAAAGGAGTTCTTCCAGCAAAGTCGGCTGATGTCCCGTCTCAGATAACGGCAACATCGTATGCATCAGCGCGTCCGCCACCCACATTGTGAGGCCGAGCAAAAGGCCCAAAAAGATTTCTTTGTAGTGGTTGAGCATAAGCTTCTCTACCAGGATTACTCTTCTGCTCTATAAGGGCACTTCATTCTCTTCAATGCAGATTGACTAAATGGTGTGGAGTTAGTCTTCCAAGCGCGTCTCGGCAAGCCTGATCAGCAAGTCCCAATCACCTTTGAGCGTTTCTAGGGAGACACGCGGCTTTCCTTTTGCCTTCAACTCAGCGTTGACTTTTGCCAGCATCAATTTATATGCCAGCCGACGGTCCGAACGCAGGCTAAGGATGTTACTGCGGGTAATGCCTACAATCCTATCTTGACCACCGTCGCGGATGCGCAGAACCAGCCTGCCGGTTTCATCAAACTCCGGCTGGCCGTTCGTTTCCAACTCGCGAAAGAACGTCTCGACTTGTTGCTGGTTGGCAAAGTACCTATCCACCACCGCCCGACGTAACCGCTGTGCGAAATCCGTCTTATACTGCGCCCATCTCTGTTCGTAGGCGGCTGACCACACTCGGTTACGCCATTCCCGGCCCGGGTCAAAACGACCAGCAATCAAATAGCTGCTGAGCAGCCCCACAGCAAGGGGCATTTTGAACCAAACCAATGGCAGGGAATATTTTGGAGAGAACAAGAGGTCTTCGGTCACGTAACGGGCACCAATGCTGCGGCGGATCGGGCCTGTCACTTGAGCGTACTTGGTGACGCCGAGAAATAATTCTGGTCGGGATGCTGCGTAGTGAGTAAACGATTTCGCCGCCGCCTTCGGCGTGGTGGCCCCGATATCGCCGAAGAGGTTTTTGCGTACCGCGCCGGGGAAATACTGGTTGAGAACTTTTGCCACGAAGTGGGTGCAGTTATTCGTCAGCAAACTGAAGCGCCCGACATTCGGCGCGCGGTTGAATTCCTCAATCAACGCGGCGTCCTGCGCTGGCGTAGTTTTCACGGTGAAGCTGTAAACACTCCGGCTTAACACTGCGCCGAGCATGCTACTCCAATCCCCGGGCGGACTCTGACCATCTGCCGGAGTGGGGATCAATTCGCCTAAATGTTTCTGGCGATAAGTCTCCACGAGCAACGCGCGTACTTTCTCGTCAACATAGAGAGGAACGCGCGTCTCATCTTCCACGCCGTAAAGACAAGGCCAGAGAGGGAG
>CAZXHW010001306.1:0-1595 GCA_964639915.1 uncultured Heliomicrobium sp. | reverse complement strand
CCGCGTTTTGATCTTTCTTTTCCAACCGCCAACGGGTGATGTAAGTCCTCTGTGGCGCACGGTGCTCATCCTTGCCGTAATCCATCTGCCGAACTGTGAAGTAACCGACACGTTCATCAAATTCACGCGGCATCATGGGATTTTCCGGCAGTTTGACCATCGAGTAATGCATCACAACAGAAGCACTTCCGGTTCCCATCCCAGCGCCCAGAAAGGGATTCACTGGCCCCTGAGCGCCGCCTCCAGCCAAATCAGCCGGATTGCTAAAGGTATGCGTCGCTTCGACTTCAATATTTGTCGGAAAAGAGACAATTCGCTCAATAAAAGACCGAGAAGCGTCAAAAATTCTGGCGCGTAATCTCGTCTTGGCGCTGAACTCCGTGACTTCGGTATTGAACAAACTGGTGACGTCAATCACTACTGAATCGTCCTTGCCCAGGGCTTCAATAAAAAAGGATTTGATGATCGCGTCGTTGTTGGCTGCCTGAACGGCTTTGGAAATAGGCTGCTTGGAATCGGCCACAACATCATAAGAGATGTTTCGCAGGAAAACTCGGTTGTTGTAACGTTCCCACTTCACAACCCGATTTCCCATCGCCTGCCCACCGTAGCCAACGCCGAGCGTCGTTTTGGCGATCTGGCTGACCCACAAAAATTCCTTTCCCAATTCCTTCTTCGGGATTTCGTAATAAACTTTTTCCTTGATCTTGTGGACAGTGAAGATGCCTTCGTCAGATTTGGCATCTTTGGTAATGACTCGGTCATAAGGCCTGATTTCTGGTTCGCGACTGCCGATCCCTGGAAATCCTGCCGGACGGTCTTGAGCCGCCGCTGGCGGTGCGCCCCCTGTGGGCGGGTCTTGCGCTAAAACCGATGCGCCTGCAAAAACAAGCAGGCACAGACAGAGCATGCTTTTATAGCAAGTCTTGAATAGTCTATTCATAAGGTGACTCCTCTAAATCGTAGTTTCGTTTCTGTGGATTGAATCTGTGGTTATTCGCTGGCTATCGTGGCCAATGCCATAACTTTGTGGAGCGTGGCCGACATACAGCGGCCATGTAATAATACCAGCGTCCGCTGTTGGCGGTTTCAGTTTTCTATTTCAAGCAAAACGATTCCCTACTTGTTCTTCAAACAGGTGTCTTGTTATTCTCTTTTTGCGAAAAATTCACACTAAAGAAATGGCACAGGATCAGGGCGACGCGTCAGCCTCCCAAGTCGTAGTCGCTGCCACATCCAAAAAACATAACTGAATGGAAGCAGCAACACTTAAAAGCATTCACTTCACGCCGTGGCACCTGCGCGATCGCACGCGCAACTTTCGCCGCAGGTTTTCCAAAACAATTCAGTCAAATTTCTTCTACTCCTTTCTCTTTCTTCCGAAGTTGAAACGAGATGCAATCATTGATGTTTATTCGTTTTGCCGCGCAGTGGACGATGTGGTGGACGACATCGCCAGTACTGGCCTAAATGGCCATTCTGCCGGGAACGCAAAACTGGAACTGGATAAGTGGCGAACAGAAATTGATCACTTATACAGAGGCCGACCGACAATGCCGATTGCTGAAAGGCTGCAATCGGTGCTTGAGCATTTC
>CAZXHW010001305.1:0-1595 GCA_964639915.1 uncultured Heliomicrobium sp. | reverse complement strand
CTTTTCACCACGGTGCTGGGCCCGCTCGGTTATTACGGCGGCACGACGCAGACCTATGCTCCGCTGACCGGAAGTCCTGTGATTGACAAAGGCAGCGCTCACACAGGCATCACGGTTGACCAGCGCAACAAGACCCGGCCCGTGGACATCGCCGGGGTTTCTCCAGCGCCCAGCGGAAACTCCAGCGACATCGGCGCGGTTGAAGCGCAGACTTGTTCGACGGTCATCATCGCTCCCAGTTCATTGGCCAACATTGACGTTGGTTCGGCCTATAACCAGACCTTTACGGGAAGCGGCGGGACCGGGCCTTACTATTTCAATCTCACTTCGGGCACGTTGCCGACAGGGTTGTCACTGTCGTTGGCCGGAGTCTTGTCGGGCACACCGACCGCTTTGGGCATGTATAACTTCACCATCACGATGTCGGATGACAATGGCTGCGCGACCAGCCAGGCGTACACGGCCAACGTCGTCTGCCCAACGATCACGATTGATCCACCGAGCCTGCCGAATTCGGTGCAAGGCGCTACCTACAGCCAAACGTTTACGGCGACCGGCGGTACCGGAACGATTAGCTGGTCTAGAACCGCGGGCACGTTGCCGGGCGGATTAACGCTTAGCTCTTCCACGGGGGTGCTTTCCGGCACGCCGAACGCCACGGGAACCTTCATCTTCACGATCACGGCCACGCGGCAATACGGTTGCACCGGCAGCCGCGAATACACCGTTGTTATTGGCCCCTGCGTCAACGCATTCACGGTCAACAACCTGGGTGACGGCGCAGACGCGGCACCGGGCAACGGCATTTGCGAGACAGCTACGGGCAACGGCCAATGCACGCTGCGCGCTGCCATTCAGGAAGCCAACGCGCTGCCGGGCTGTGCGCCGCACACCATCACCATCAGCAGCGGCGGCACGATTGATCTGGCCACGGCGCTGCCCGATTTGAACGCCAACATGACAATCAATGGGCCGGGCGCAGGTTCGCTGACCGTGCGGCGTTCGACCGCCGGGGGCACGCCCGATTTCACCGTCATCACCATCGCCAGCAGCCGCACCGTCACGTTGAGCGGCATGACGATTAGCAATGGCAGAAACACCATTGGCGCGGGCGTGCGCAACAACGGCATTCTGACCATCGAAAGCTGCGTCATCACCGGCAACACGGCCTACAGCCTGGGAACTGGCTTCAGCGCGCTCAGCCGAGGCGGCGGCATCTTCCAAAGCGGTAGCAGCACTTCGCTGACGCTTTCGAACAGCACTGTTTCCGGCAACCAATCCATTGCCGAAACTACCGACACCAATGGCGCCGACGCGCAGGGCGGCGGCATACAGCGAACAAGCGGTGCAATCACCATCACCAACAGCACTATTTCCGGCAACACAGCGCAAAGCGTCACGCCAAACGGCACAACCGGCACAGCGCGGGGCGGCGGCTTCTATCTCAGTTCGAACGGAACCTTGACCGTCACAAACGCGACGATCACAGGCAACTCTGCCATCGGTGGCGACACAGCCAACGAAGGCGGCGGCATTTACCGCGACCCGGCGGCGACCGGCGCGACGAATTTCAAAAACACAATCATTGCTGGCAA
>CAZXHW010001304.1:0-1598 GCA_964639915.1 uncultured Heliomicrobium sp. | reverse complement strand
CGTCCGAAGTGTAGTAGGGATACACCAAAATCGCGCCTGCTTTCTGATCGCTGGCATTGATGTCCGTTGTTGGGGCTTGTGCTATTGCGGCAGCCGCCAACACGATCAGAGCAAAGAGCGCGACCAAAATGCGTGTGAGTTTATGTGAGGTTTGCATATGAGTTGCTCCTTTAGAAGTGATGAAGGTAGGAAAACTTTCAACGAGCAAAGCGAGAATCGCTTGCCACGTTGAGCGAGGAAGCGCATGTCATTGGTTGGGAGACTAAACGTAGAAAAGGGGACTAGGCTTATCGCCTAGTCCCGTTGTTTTCCATACCGGATCAGTTACCGATAGGGATTAGAGGCTGCACATCGGATCGAAGACCGGGATCGTGATGGTCGCGGTGACTTCTGCCGTTTTGTGCAGATTGCGGATGCCGCTCCACTTGGCCGTCTTCGGCGTCATGATCAGGCCGACTGCTGCACCGACGTTGAACTTCACTGTACCAACGTGGCCCGTCGGGATCAGGTTGCCAAGGCCCAGCGGAACGCGCGGCGTCTTGGTGTCAATCACGACTTCCGAACGGCACTTGCCAGTCAGGATCGGAGAGAAGCTGCCGAAGGGCTTTTCGTTACCGTTGTAAAGAATGCCCGTACCGACTTGCGCCGAACCCACGAGGGTGCCAGCCGAAACGTTGCCGCTCAATCCAACCGTGACAATCTTTTGGCCCACGGCATCAATTGGGCTTTGGATTTCAACCGCAAACGCCGAAGGAGCAGAAATCTGGAAGCTCGCCGTGCCATCGGGATTGACAGTGACATTGCGAGTATCGCGCCACGCTTCTGCACCATAGTTGCCAACATAATCGCCATCTTGAACGAACGCGTTGCCAATCAGGGCGTTGAACGCACCGCGACCGAAACCATCAGCAGGCAGGCCAGCGAGCGGGCCCAGGTTGCTGGGGAGAACTGCCACGGCCAGGATCCAGCCCAACTGATCGGGATCGAATTCCGAAGCTTTCATCGCGATGCTGGCATTCGGCGTCAAGCAGACATACGTGTCAGCCTGGCTGCAATTCTTGTCCATAAAGAACAAGTGCACCGGAATCGTCAAGGTCGAGCTCAAGTTGCTCAGCGTGACGCGCGTGTCAGCTTTGGTCTGGGTGTTGGAATTGTAGTATGGGTACACCAACACGTTACCAGCTCTCTGATCGCTGACCGAGATGTCCGTCGGGTTGGCCTGCGCCAACGCTGCCATCGAGAGCACCACGAGTGTGAACAGGGCCACAAAAATACGTGTGAGTTTGTGTGAGGTTTGCATTGTGAGTTACTCCTTAAAAAATCGAAAAACCAATTGTTAATTTCTGGTCAGCCGAAAAGCGTCTTCCTTTCAAAAAACGGGGGTGAATTTAATAGCCGTATGTGACAAGCACGGACACAACTTCCGGGGGTCATGCCGACGGCTATTAAATCCAACCCGCACAGGCTTTTATCGAAACTTTTCAACTAACCTCTCAAGTCCAACTCTGTCGGACGCCCTATGGAAAGCAACAATGCGTGACCCTTTCCAGAAATTTCTGAAAGATTTTGTGCGATGTTTTGTGAAAGTTTGCGGAAGG
>CAZXHW010001303.1:0-1600 GCA_964639915.1 uncultured Heliomicrobium sp. | reverse complement strand
CAGTTGGTGGTGGTTTACTGCCGGGTGAATTTGCCACTATCACCTTCCAAACCCGCGTGAATGCGGGCGTGACACCGGGAACGATAATTCCGAACCAGGGCAGTGTCACTTACAACAATCTGGGTACGCCGTTACTGTCTTCGCCTGTGGTGGGTGCGCCCCCGGCACCGACGACAATTACGACCGGCGGCAGTTATGGTGCGCCGCTCATTGGCCCAAACGGTGCGGCAGCGGCGACCGGCCCAACGGACAACAATGATGACTTTACCGATCAATCGTTGAGTACCGGGATTGCGGGCGTAGCGTTCGGAGGAAACACCACAGCGAGCGGAACTCTCGTCTTCACCAACACCCTCCAAAACACCGGTAGCATTGCAGACAGCTATACTCTCTCGACACCGACAGTGCCAACAGGCTTCGCGGTGCGCGTGAGTGTGGATAACGGGGCGACCTGGACAACGACGTCCGGCGGCGCGACGGTGACGACTCTGTCAGTAGCAGCTAGTGGAACACAACAGGTGCTAGTAGAAGTGACAGCACCAAGCGGGATTGCCGTGTTGACGCCGTACAACACTATCCTTCGTGCGACGTCAACCGGCGACAACGCCAAGTCCAACCAGACGATAGACCGAACGTTTACTGGATTCGTGAAAGTGCTGAAAAGCACCGTCACGATCAATGCGACAGGGGTCGGTGGGACCACCACAGCCGTATCCGGTGCCGATATGGATTACACCATCATCTATCAGAATCTGTCGCAAGCCGCCGGAACGGGGTCGGTTGCCCTGACGGCTACCAATTTCACCCTTGTCGAGGACGGTGATCTCGGCAGCAACAACTGGGCTGTATTTACGACACACGTCCCCGGTCAAGAGAGTGACAGTCGCGGCGGGGTAATTGTGCTGAGTCCGAGTACAGGCGGCGTGGCCAGCGGCAAATACACTGACACCGTCGGCACGTTGGCAGCCGGACAAAGCGGTTCCTTCAAATTCCGGCGGCGGATCAAGTAAGGCAAGTTCAACTGCCACCCGCTAGCGAGATGGTAGTATGAAATACAAATCACTTTCCAAAGGAGCGCGAGCGCTCCTTTGGATTTTGCGACGTAACACTCAATCAGCGGCGATTAACTTTGCAGGATCTGTTATATGAAGGTGCTCCAATAAGGCAGTAAATGACTGGGTGATGTAATCTTCTTGGCCGGCGCGTTTGCCCCATCAGCAAGTTTAGACGGGAAATCCAAAATTACTAATCCGGGATAGTGGTAAAACCCAACAACGGTGCCTTAATCTAAAGAGGCTCCTTACGACATGCTTTTACCAGCCGATAACCCGTTTTATCGGCTGGTAAAGATGCGTTGAGTTGGTTTACATAGAAGATGTTTCATACGCAAAAGAGAGCACACCGTGCTAGGGTGTGCTCTCTGAATGTTTGATTTGCGGATGGCAGGCGGTCTAGTTGGATACCTGAAGCGCCGAGACGCAACTAAATGCGCCCGGCTTAACTCGGTGCGAACTCTTTGACCTCGCCCGGCTTGCGCAGCATTTTGTTCACCTCACCGACGTGCAATTCTTCCAGCGCAATCATTTTGCGAGCGTATTCC
>CAZXHW010001302.1:0-1609 GCA_964639915.1 uncultured Heliomicrobium sp. | reverse complement strand
TTACTCAACAGTCAAAACAGGACTAAAATCCGCTCGCTATGGAACAGAAACAGATGGAATCAAAATCGTATGTTGCACAATTCAGCTTCGAGTTTGAAGGCGAACCGCGAACTGCTTATCGCGTCGCTGGCACTCGCATCTCGCTAGATTCCGTAGTCATCAACTGGCTCAATGGTGAAACGCCCGAAAGCATTGTCGAGAACTTCGACACGCTGACGCTGGAATCTGTTTACGGCGCATTGGCATATTACCTGGCCAACCGCGAAGAAATTGACCAATACCTCAAGCAAGTCGAAATCCATGCCGAAAAGTTGAGCCAAAAAAGCTGGGAAGAGATGCGAATCAACAGGCCTCAGCTTTACCAAAAACTGATGGCAGCCAAACAAGAGCGACAAAAAGCCGCCGCCTGATCATTCAATGCAAATTCGCTTTCAAGCCGATTACGATTTCAATAAAAAGATCGTGCGCGCATTGCGTCTACGCTATCCATCTATGGATTTTCAGGGCGGCCATGAAACCGGACTTGAAGGCTTGCCCGACGAGCAAGTTCTAGAAATTGCTGCTCGCGAAGGGCGCATTCTGGTTTCGCACGATGTCAGCACTATGCCCGTGTATTTTGCCGATTTCATTTCCAACCAAGACAGTCCAGGTCTGATATTAATTCCCCAAGAACTTCCAATCAGAATCGCCATCGAAGAACTTGCTCTTATCTGGGGCGCCTCGGAAGCCCAAGAATATGCCAACTTAATCACGTGGCTTCCTCGTTGGTAATGTAAGCCGCGAGTAGTTCCGCAGCATTCGTCACACCCTTAAATCCTGGAAAAGTGTTGATGTCTACAACGAACGGCTTGCCATCATTGGTAATTACATCCACACCATAAAGCCCGACACCAAACGCTTTTCCACAGTTCAACGCGATCTCTTTCATCTCGCCGCTGACTTCGAACGGTTCGCCAAGCTTGTCTTCCAGCGTTTTTGGCGGCCAGACGCGGCGGACTCCGAAGACCTGTTCGCCGATTACGTAAAGCTTGTAATCGCGCCCGTCGGGTTTGTTATATCGCTGGGCAAAGAACAATCCTTCATCGCTGGTCACGCCTTCCAGTTCGTCATCCGAATGGATGATCTGCACGCCTCTGCCTTGCGAAGCTGCCCAAAAGGGTTTGACGACCAGCGGACCGTCTTTCAGCGCATCTGCCAGAAAACCTGAATGCGCGGCGAAAAAGGTTTCCGGCAAGGGAACTCCGGCGTCGAGCAACAGCTTGGTCGAAATGATTTTGTCGCGCATGGCGACGACTGTTGGGTAAGGATTCAGGATTTTCGCTCCGGCGGTGTGCAGCACTCCGGCCAGGCTCAGAGCAGTTTCGGTTCCTGATTTCAGCAAGTACAAGTCGCAGTCAACTTTGACTTCGGCGACGTTGATCGCCTGATCGTCGGGGTAAATCTGTTCGACGGTGATGCCGCGCTCGGTAAGCAGGCCAATTGTTTCCTGCATGACCGAGCCGGTCTTGGTAGCTTTTTCGCGTTTGGTGATGACGCCAATTTTCATTCGAGCTTTTTCGACAGGATTTACAGGATTGAACAAGATGAGCAACACCGATTTTCCAATCCT
>CAZXHW010001301.1:0-1618 GCA_964639915.1 uncultured Heliomicrobium sp. | reverse complement strand
TCGGGGCGGCGCACCCAGTCCCGATACCGTTCCTCGATTACGCTCAGCGCAATGTTGGCCAGCAGCGGTGAGAGCACGCCACCTTGAGGCGTGCCGGTGTCGGTGGGGCTGTACGTGACATGCTCCAAGACCCCGGCCTTGAGGAACTGCACTACTAACCGGTTCACCTTAAGGTCCGCGACGCCGTGGCGCACGCGTTCCATCAGGGGATGATGTCCGATGTTGTCGAAGCAGGCCTCAATGTCGCCTTCGATTACCCATTGGTACGGCGCATTGTGTCGGTAGCCATCTGCCGCAGGCTTACCCCGCGACTGGATGGTCACGCGGATATGTTCGAGACAGGCCTGACTGCCGCGTCCGGGCCGGAACCCGTATGAGACAGGCCAGAACCGGGCCTCGAAGATCGGCTCCAGAACTTGCTTGACCGCGCACTGCACCACGCGATCCTTGACCGTAGGGATACCGAGGGGTCGGAACTTCCCCGGTTTGCCCGGCTTTGGAATCCACTTCCTTCGTGCAGGAGACGGACGATATTCGCCCGCCCGGAGTTCCTCGCGGAGCTCATGAAGGAGTCTGTCGACGCCAATTCCGGTGGCAATTTTCTCTACGGTCGCCCCGTCGATCCCCGGAGTGCGCTTGCCGCGATTACCGGCAATCGTCCTCCAGGCCATGTACAAGTTGCGGGGATCGGTCACCCAATTCCACAAGTCGCAGTATGGTTCTTCGGGGTTTTCCCGACTCCACTGGTAGAGCTTTCTCTGAACGCCGAGGAGCCAAGCCTGTGGGGCTTGATTACCAGAGTCCACTGGTAGTTCCTCCGTCATAAAAGCCCACCGACTTCCTGCCCGCCTTCGCCATGTGGACGGCTTTCCCGCCCTCGGACTACTACGCAGGCTCCGCCCCACCAGCACCCATCCCCGGTCTCCGCGGATAGCCTGCTCCGAAGCAGGCGGACGATGGTGGTTCCCGTGTTCCGACGATCAACCTTGGACCCGTAGGTGTGACGCTTAACCCCTTGCGGCTCGGGCGTGCGGGCAAGAAAGGACGACCCGCACACGAATGCTCGACGAGCATTCACCAGAAGGCAGCACAACAAACCAACCGGTTCACACCGCGATCTCCCCACCCCGTCAGGTGATCGGGAGTTCAACTGTAAATAAAGAGGCTTCAGACACGTCATTCGCTTGTATCTCACCTTAGGCCCTGTGGTAGCCCGGCATCCGGCTGACGGGCCGCATCCGGTACATTTAAGGTCTCCTGCTCTGAGGCCGACCGCCGGAACGCGGCAAACCTTGGAGACCCCCTTCCGCCCCGACTCCTTCCGCCGGGTGGGGTGGCATCGCAGCCACCGGTCGATCGTCAGCAAGACGATCGAAAGGAACATGATGTTGAATTACATACATATTTCCTTTCTGCGCCGTCACGGCGCTCGCATGCAACAGTTGCGCTTGCGCCAGACGAGGTAGCCAAAGTCCTCGCCCTTCACCGGGAAGGACTTGCCGGTGTGCGGAATGATCGTGGTCGCGCCGATCGGCGCGCAGGCGTAGCGGCCCTTCACCGTCGAAATGGGATTGGTCATCTGCAGCCGGTATTGCTGTTTGCGCATCACCGGCATCAG
>CAZXHW010001300.1:0-1620 GCA_964639915.1 uncultured Heliomicrobium sp. | reverse complement strand
ATTTATTGAAAATAAACGGCGCGCCCAGCATCACATCCTGATTCTTTACCTCAAGCCTTTTCAACTTGCCAGCGTTGATTTCCTTGTCGCCCAGTTTTAGCCGCCCGGCGCTCAATTCATTTCCGGCAAACACTGTCAAATAACCAAGATCGAGCGTGTTCCACAAAACAAAGCTTTCGATGATGCCGTCGTGAACGTAGGGTTTGCACAGGCTGGGAATCGAAAGGCCAATGACTTTGACATCCTGACGGCCGGATTGTTTGACGGCTTCGGCGGCACCTGGAACCGCTGGAGCAGCCACGCCCATAATCAGTTTGACGTTTGGATGCACTTTCATCACGTTTTGCGTTTCCTGAAACGCGCGGTCCCGGTCGCCATCGCTGGGTTGAATCGCGACCAACTTTATGTCGGGATACTTTTCAGCCAGCCGAGCTTTGATGTGCTTGATCCATTCGTTTTGGTTGGCGGCGCTCAAACTGGCGGTGATGATGGCGAATTCACCCTTTCCATTCAGGATGCGCGCGGCTTCGTCCATCAGCGTGTAACCAATGCCTTGGGGCGTCGCCTGATTGATAAAAAAATCGCGGGCGTCGGCTTCAGCATCAGCGTCCCAGGTAATGACTTTGATGTCACGTTCGCGCGCTTTGCGCAGCACAGTGGAAATCGCCGCAGAGTTTTCCACGCTAACGGCAATGACATCTACGCCGCGCGTGATCCAGCCTTCAACGACTTCGTTTTGCTTGGCTGGGTCAAGATCCGTCGGACCATCCCAAATCAATTCAACGCCAAGTTCCTGTGCCGCTTCTTCCGCGCCTTTGCGGCAACTGACGAAGTACGGATCGCCTTTCGCTTTCGGCATCATCCCGATAACAGTTCGTTTCGCCGTGGAAGGTGCGGCTGCCTGTAATTGATTGCTGGATGAAGGATTTGTCAGAGATCGAACCAGCAGCCAGTTACTGCCAGCGATCAGCGAACCTGCCGCCAGAATAGCCGCGCAGATAAATGCAACTTGAGAATTTTTCACGTCGAAATCCCCTGGGAGCGCCGACATCCCTGTCGGCTTTTTTGAAGATAAACGATCAATGCAGATGGTAACGACCAGCAGCCCGCCAGTCAGGATGCCAGCTAATTCTGTCGGCAATGCAGCCAGCCGCAATCCGTTTTGCAAAATGACGATGGCGAACAAGCCCAGCACGGTTCCCCAAACGGTCCCGCGCCCGCCAAAGATCGAAGTGCCGCCAAGCACAACGGCTGTAATGGCGATCAGTTCGTATCCCGTTCCGGCGTCGGACTTGGCTTGCCCTAAATGAGCGACATAAATGACAGCGGCCAGGCTCGCCGCCAAGCCTGACAAGATGTACGCAAGGGCGATTCGTCGCGCGACCGGAATTCCAGCAAACCGCGCGCCTTCGGCAGAAAAGCCAATGGCATACAGGCTGCGACCAATGATTGTGCGATGCATCAGCAGGAAGTAAAAGACGGCAACCGCAACCAAAATCAGCATTTGCGGAGGCAAAAATCCCAGCCAGTATCCTTGTCCAAGAAACAGAAACGACGTCGGGAAGCCCGTGTAGTTGGCGACTCCGCCCGTGATGCCTTCCGCCAGGCCGCGAAACAGGG
>CAZXHW010001299.1:0-1628 GCA_964639915.1 uncultured Heliomicrobium sp. | reverse complement strand
TCACGCCGGGAGCTTTGCTGACGGCAGGTTCGACCACGACGCAGCTTGGCACGACAACGTGTGACGGCGTGTTGATTCCAGGCGGAGCATTAGCGCTGGTTGGCAATGCGACGGCTGTTGGTCCGCAAGCCAATGGCTTTCTGACGCTGTTTCCGGCAGACGCATCAAGGCCACTGGCAGCCAGTTCGAACTTTCAGACCGGTATCAACATGAACGCGCCGTTTACTGTGGGCCTCTCGCCATCGGGCGAGTTCAGTATTTACACGGCAGCGGCGACCAATCTGGTGGTAGATGTGCTGGGCTATTACAGCACGCAACTCAATGACACGAATGGCCAAGGCTTGCTGTTCAATTCGCTGCCAACGCCAGTGCGATTGCTCGACACGCGCGCAGGGCAGACGGGCTGCTTTACACCGGGAACGCAGATGATAAGTGGAACGGCGTACCTGCAACCGGCAACCGGGGTTTGCACAGGCATTCCGGCCACCGCCAAAGCCGTCGTCGGCAACGCGACGAACGTGAATGTTTCAGCCAACGGCTTCCTGACCTTCTGGCCGAGCGACGCCAGCCAGCCCTTCGTTGCTGCATCGAACTACCGCAGCGGCACGGTATTCAACCGCCACTTCACTGTGGGATTGGGAGCCGATGGCGCTTTCAAGCGCTTTGCTTCCAGCACAACGGATCTGGTGATTGATCTGTCGGGTTACTTTGCGCCGTAAAATCCTTCAATTCCACAAGAAAGAGGCATAGAGCCGGAGCGCCAATAGATTGGTTCCGGTTCTATGCCTTTTAGGGGAATGGCATTGAATTAGGCGTTATGGAAGTAACTTGCGGAAACGCGCCGCCTGATCGGGTTTTGCCCAGGCTTCATAGAGCGCAACAACGCGTTGCTGTGCCTCTACAGTTCTGGGGTTCTGCTCTCCTTGACTGGATTTCAGATCATCGTAGCTGGTGAGTAAGAGCGATTCTGCCTCAGCGTAGCGCTTTTGCGTCGTCAGGCACTCGCCCAAGGCGCCCATTGTGAGGGCGGTTTTGTAATGCCCTTTTGGAAAGCTGCGGGTGCGCCGGTTGACGGCTTCGCGGAGCGTGGCTTCGGCCTGCGCGACTCGGCCTGTTCGGTTCAGAATCAAGCCCAGCGTCGTCAACGCGGTCGCATAGTGTTGATAAGCTTCCGCTCCTGATTGACGATAAAGCTCAATGGACTTGCGCGTCTTTTCTTCCGCTTCGGCGTATGCCCCCTTTCGGTAAAGGAGAGTGCCCTGAAAGCATAAGTTAGTGGCAAAAGTCGGGTGAGCTTCAGTGATCAATTTGCGAAAAATCGTTTCTCCTTCGCGCAAGGCGGATTCGGCCTCCGCCAATTGATTCAGTGCGGTCAGCTCGTCACCTAGCGCCGTTAAACTCATGCCCAATTCAAGCCGCTCGCGCCCCTGAACCTGCCGATACTCGCTGACCGCCGCCCGATTCATCTGCACCGCTTCAGCGAGATCGCCCTGGTCGGCGCGCACCAGTGCCAGATTCAGCTTAATGTAGGCGCTCATCGCGCGGTATTGACTGGGCAGATTAGTCGTCAGCGCCAACGCCTCCCGCAGCAGTTGCCGCGCCCGATACAGCCGCCCTTCGATCGCCCG
>CAZXHW010001298.1:0-1632 GCA_964639915.1 uncultured Heliomicrobium sp. | reverse complement strand
TTTACTTTCCAGGGGACCGGCGTTCCGGGCGAGACGAATTTTAATCTCGCCGGCGGTAATTCCTTTGCCTCGTTCCTTCTTGGTCAAGCCAACAACGGGCAAATTCACACCGTGCGCTTCATCAGCCAGCAGTGGCCCTACTTTGCGGGTTTTGCGCAGGACGACTATCGCGTCAATCGCAAGCTTACCTTGAACCTCGGCCTGCGGTGGGAAACTACGCTGCCTCCCGTGGAGTCCAAAGACCGTTGGTCGGACTTCTCGCCCACCCGTCAGAATCCCGGCGCCGACAACCGCCTGGGCGCGCTGATCTTTGCGGGCGATTGCCAGGGCTGTGAGGGAACCCGGACCCTGGCCGACGCCTTCTATGGCGCCTGGGGTCCGCATGTCGGTCTCGCCTATAGCTGGAACGAAAAGACCGTGATCCGTTCCGCCTTCTCGCGCTCGTTCGGCGCCATCACCACGGTGACCGGCTCCACGCACTTTCTCGGGCACGTGCAGATCTTCGATGCGATCAACACCACTTCGGGAGCGGCAACGCTTCTTGGCGAAATCGGTGGTGGATCCCCCATCCGCGACATTGCCGTTGCAGTGCGTGTCGAAACTGTTTTCGCAGTAACGGCGGGCAATAATCTGGTCAGTTTCAACAGCCTGGCACCAGGAACGATTTTGAGCACGGTGCCGATTTCAGGACTTAGCGCGGGCGAAACTATCGTGGGTATGGATTTCCGACCAGCCAGCGGCCAATTATTTGCCGTCAGCAGCACCAGCCGCGTTTACACCATCAATACGGCCACGGGAACAGCTACCCCCGCTGGACCAGCATTCACCCCCGTGCTGAGTGGCACATCCTTCGGGGTAGATTTCAATCCCGTTCCGGATCGCATTCGTGTTGTCAGCGACGCAGATCAAAACCTGCGCTTAAATCCGAACAATGGCGCTTTGGCCGCAACTGATACAAACCTTGCCTTTGCCGCAGGCGATGCAAACGCCAGCGCAAATCCCAACGTGACCGCTGTTGCTTATACCAACAATGTTGCAGGAACTCCTTCGACAACGTTGTTTGGAATTGATTCGACTCTGGATATTTTGGTTCGGCAAGGTTCGCCTGGAGGCGCGCCGGTTTCGCCAAACGCCGGAAGTCTGTTTACCGTTGGCGCTTTGGGTGTCAACACAACCAACGATGCCGGATTCGACATTTCGGACGGCGGTTCAAGCTACGCTTCTTTGACGGTGAGTGGAGCGACACAATCGCAGCTTTACACCATCAATTTGCTAAGCGGCGCTGCGACTGCGATTGGCACGATTGGCGTCAATGAGGTTGTGCGCGACATTGCCGTGGCAACGACCTTCGTTCCGTCGGCCCAACAAGCCGGATTTGCCGCAGTCAATGCCGCCAGCTTCGTCGGCGACACGCTGGCTCCGGACGTCATCACGGCGATATTTGGAACGTTCCAGACGTCAACTGGCCAGTCAGCGCAGGCTTCATCGCAACCGCTGCCAACGACTTTGGGTGGGCTGAAAGTTTCTGTAAATGGAACTGACGCCGGTTTGTTTTTCGTCAGCAACACACAAATCAATTTCCGAATTCCCAGCAATGTTCCCGATGGCCAGGCAGTCGTCACTGTGACCAAC
>CAZXHW010001297.1:0-1649 GCA_964639915.1 uncultured Heliomicrobium sp. | reverse complement strand
CGATTGAAGCAGCCGGGACCTGCTCGGTGCCCGAACGCTGCCGTCTGGATGACGGATGGGAAATTCGAAATGGTAAACGCTGTTGCAATGCTTGATTTGGTCAAGCAGCCCTTTTGGATGGTTGGTCAAAGCGGCGGCTCGATCTACGTAATCAAGCACATTTTGAAAAAAGCTGGTGTGAGCTGTCATGCACTCTCCCTTTCATTGATGGTGTATTGGCAATGGTTTTACCGATTAACCTTGCCTGTTTGTTTATCAATACGTTTCTAAAAAGCCTTCGCGATTATAGCGGAACAATAAGTGAATGCTCAGCCACTGATAAAAAATTTCCTCGTCTTGAGCCAATTCGTCCTCCTTTTCCGCATGTGTTGTTTGAGCAGAGAACAAACCCACTCAAAGATTGATCAACACCAAAAAGGAGACTTAACATGAAAACTGCTTCGACCCGTAAGTCCAACATTCGCTATTTCCTTCTGGCTATCACTGTTTTGTGCAGCAGCCTGGCTGCCCTGGCGCAAGGAGTCATCACTCATCCGGCCCAAAAGAGTGTCGCCCCTAAAAATGCTCCCCCCGTGAAACCCGCTCCCCAGCCAAAAGTGATGATTTTCGAACACGCCGACTACAAAGGCGCATCCCTGAATGTGAACGCCAACACTTCCCTTTTGCCTCCACCGCTTGGAAGCACTCAAGGCGGCAAACACGGCAATGTTTCTAGCCTGAAAGTGAATGCAAAAGGCTGGGTAGTTTTTTGGGAAGGCAAGGAATACAACGAAAGTGAAGATCAATTGTGGGTAGAAGGGCCAACCATGATTTCTGATCTGTCAAAACTGCACCGGGAACATGGGAACAATCATTGGGGAGATCGCATACGCTCAATCTCTTTTTCCAGCGTTCCGCCAACCGGAAACAATAACCGTCGCACTGTCATTTCGCGCCGCACAACCGTTCGTTAACGACAAACAGCCAACAGTTCAGCAGGATAGGTTCACCGTCCGCCCTGCTATTTCCTTGAAGGAGAAAATCGTGAAATCAATGACCTGTATGCTTCTTTCGGTTTTATTGCTGGCAACCACGGCAAAAGCTGATCAAAAATTCGAGCGCATCAAATTTGAGCGCGGACGAACATCAGCAGTGATCAAAAGCACGGTAACCAATTCAGAGCAAGAAAACGTTCACGAGTACAAACTTCGCGCCAAAAAAGGACAAACAATCATCGTACATCTCAGCTCACCCGTGAAAGCTGCGTGCTTTCAACTAGCTTTTCCTGATGGATCCATGGCGTCGGAGGAAAAACCCAGCGACCCAATTCGTGATTGGGACGGCCCGATTCCAACGACAGGAGACGTCGTCATCACCATTTATCACCAAGGAAAAGCTCGCTCGATGCCTTACACGCTGGAAGTCACGGTGCGTTAATTTGAAAGGCAAAAGAAGCCGGACAAGATGACCCAACTCATGTTGCAAATGACGGCACTCTTGTTCGGCTTCAAAGTGAAAAACACTTTCTGGCTATGAAAAATATGGTTCCGATGAACTGGGAGTAAAGATCTACTTCGTGATTGCAGCTCTATACGGAGCTGCATTTTCCGGCTTCACTTCTGCTTCATACAATTTGACGAACCGACGCAGCGCTTGTTGCGCCAGCTTGG
>CAZXHW010001296.1:0-1653 GCA_964639915.1 uncultured Heliomicrobium sp. | reverse complement strand
GCCACGGCCAGTTCCATGTCTACCGATCCCACCCCGGCTTCCGCCACCGCAACCGTGACTGTTGTGGTGAAGGCTGCACCTGGGCCTGGCAATCCGTTCCCGGTCAGGGCAGAAGCCAGCGATCAAAAAGCGGGTTCGATTCTGTTTTACCCAATCTACACTTCGGATGCGGCCAGCGGGAACGTTCAAAACACCAGGTTCTCGATGACCAACATCTCGCCCACGGACAAGGTTTGCGTCCATCTGTTTGCAGTTGATGGATCAAGCTGCTCTGTTTCGGACTTGTTTGTTTGCCTGACCCCCAACCAAACAGCGACGTTTCTTGCTTCGGATCTTGATCCGGGCAGCACCGGTTATTTGGTGGCGATGGCAGTAGATTGCGACAATGGCTTGCCGAAAGCTTTCAATTGCCTGATCGGAGATGAGTTCGTTAAATTCTCCAGCGGTCATCAATCAAACTTGGGGGCGATCGCAGTTTCCTCTTCGCTGGTATTCCCGGCTGGCACAGACCCGAACATTGCAACGGCGACGTTGAAATTCGACGGGATTGCGTATAACCGCTTGCCGCGCATTTTGGCTTCGGATGCGATTATGAGTCAGGCAGATGGCAACTCAACGATGATGGTCATTGACCGGATTGGCGGCAACCTCGCAACGACCGGCGCAACGATTGGCAACCTGACCGGATTGCTGTTTGACGATACGGAAATCAGTTACAGCTTCACGGCGAATGTCGGTTCTTGCCAATATCGCAAGATTCTGGACAACGGCTTCCCGCGAACGCTGACTCCATTCACTCGCGTGATACCGAACGGTCGAACTGGTTGGATGAAATTCTGGCGATTTGAAGACGGCGCGTTGATCGGTTCACAGATCAATTTCAACCCGAACACCAGCGCCAGCGCCAATGCCTTTAATCAAGGGCATAACCTTCACCATCTGACGCTGACAGATAAAGCTGAGATCATAGTCCCAATCTTTATCCCAAGCTGTTAGGCTGAACGGATCAGCAGTAATACTGAAAGGGCCAGGGTTTCGACTCTGGCCTTTTGTTTTTTGACGTCAGAACGATTGCGTTCAACAGGCGAATCTGTACCATTCTTAATGGTCGAAGGATTTTCTTTAGTCTTCAACAACTCATCAACTTAGGAAATGTGATGATAAAATTTTTGCTGGTCTTGCTCGGCGGAGCCGTTGGCACAGGTTTCCGCTTTGGCATTGTCAACCTGGTAACATACCTGCTTCGCCAACCGCCCAAATATCCTTACGCCACTTTCCTCATCAACATTACCGGCAGCTTGCTGATCGGTTTTCTGGCGGAACTGTTCGATGCGCGAATGACTGTTTCGCCGGAGCTTCGCGCCATGTTACTGGTCGGCGTGCTGGGTGGTTACACCACGTTTTCCAGCTTTTCGCTGGAAACCTTCAACCTGATCCGGGACAACCAGCCCGGTGCGGCATTTCTGTATTCTACTGGCAGCGTCATTCTAGGCTTGGCGGCGACCTGGGCAGGGGTGCAATTGGCCAGAATGGTCTGATCCATCTCGCCCGTCCAGCGGGGTCTGTGTTACTCTTCGGCCTGCAAAAAAGCGTTCCCGCAAAATCCAATCAACCACAGGAGTCAGGTAAATGTCAGGTGCATCCCCGCGGCCC
>CAZXHW010001295.1:0-1663 GCA_964639915.1 uncultured Heliomicrobium sp. | reverse complement strand
AGTCCAAATCGCTGAGATCGGTCAGGCGGAAGCCAAGCGTCAGCATCGAGCCAAGCGTAAACGAGAATTCGACATCGCGGGAAACCGGATCGGCATCGACCAGCAGACGCGCCGCGCCATCCTGCGTGGCCAGCACCGCGACCTGATGCTTATCCTTTGTGCCCGCCGTGCGAAAGCTGATCTGCGACATCAACGGCGTTCCGGTGAAGCGCTCGGAGAGTTCGTCCGCCAGATCAATGTCATTGTCAAAGTGCAAGCGCAGCATCCAAGGCGCTTCGGATTGGGTCGGTGGCAGCATCGGCGTGGTCTCTGGCGAACTGGTTTTTTCTACGGTGACAGGCTGTGTGGATAGCAGTTCTTGATCGAAAGCGGCTTCGACTTCGGCAGTCGTAACCGCTTTGGGCGTCGGTTCAGCAGCGGGCGCGGGTTCGGTAGATGGCGCAACCGCTGCCTTTTCGTCCACTAAGATCGCAGGTGGAGCGGGCAGCGGAGCGATGGCCTCGGCCTCTTCAAGCAGAGTTTGCAGCCGCGTCGAACGCGAAGGGATGGTCGCTTCGGGCGCTTCAGGAGAGACGGGTTTAAGATTCGGTTCATCAGACATGCGGACGACTCCGATTAGCGACTGTGCGCCTGAACTGCGCCAGTTCGATACGTATAGTCTAGCCTTATTTTGTAACAAAAACAAAGCATTTTGTTACTTCGCACCTACTAAGTTTTGCCGCGATAGTCTCCCGGTACAGGGCTGACCGACGTCCAACCGCCATCCACCACCAGCGTTTGCCCGGTGATGAACTGCGCCGCATCCGAACACAGAAAGCCCACCGCCGCCGCGATGTCCGCTGGCTGACCGATCACGCGGCGCGGAATCACACTGGCCCAATGCGCGTCATATTCGGGATCGTCGTTCAGGTTGCGCGGTGTGCTGATCGCCCCCGGCGCGACTGCGTTCACTGTGATGTTATACGGTGAAAGTTCCACCACCAGATTTTTCGCCAGCATTTCCAGCGCCGCTTTGGTCATGCCATAGGCGGAAAGATAACGAATCGCCTGATGGCCGGTCACCGATGACGTAAACACGATGCGCCCGCCCGTACCTTGATCGCGCATCTGCCGCGCCGCTGCCTGCGCCGTGAAATACGAACCGCGCAGATTGACGCCCATCACACGATCAAATGTCTCCGGTTCGTAATCCAGAAAATCACCCCAACTGGTGATGCCGGCATTCGCGGCGGCGATGTCCAACCGCCCGAACTGCGCAACAGTCTGTGCGATCATCGCGCGCACCTGTTCCACATCGGCAACGTCGCCGCCAAGCGCGATTGACTGGCCGCCCTTCGCACGAATCTCGTCAGCCACCACTGCCGCCCGCGCCTCGACCACATCGTTGACCGCAACCGCGATTCCCTGATCCGCTAAATGATGGGCGATGGCCGCGCCAATCCCTTCGCCCGCGCCAGAAACAAAAGCCGCTTTCATGACATTATTCCTGTTCAAGTAATGAGGACAAAAGCCGCATCAATGGTACAATCTCCGCGTAGAATTGTGAAGTTTTCAACATGCAGGCACTTACATCGCAGCCTGCTCAGGAGTAGGTTAATTATGGCTTATGTACTTGGACTGGACATTAGCACGACTGGCGCAAAAGCCCTCATTGTGAATGAGC
>CAZXHW010001294.1:0-1674 GCA_964639915.1 uncultured Heliomicrobium sp. | reverse complement strand
TTCGAATTAAGCGGCCTAACATCCGAATTAGGCACGGCCTACAAATTCAAGATTGCCTGCCCACTTACGTTTTTATCAGTTCCCAAATCCAACTGGCAATCGTCTCCAGAACCGCCGGAGCGAGGGTTTCTTCGATGGCATCGTATTCGTTCGGCAACCCCGTTTGACTGGTCTGAAACAGATGATTAAGGTGCGGAAAAGATTTGACGGTGAAATTGTTATTTTTTCCGGCTTTCAGCGCGGCTGCAATAAGCGCGAGATTTTCTTTCGCTGCAACCTGCACGTCGTTGTCGCCATTCAACGCCAGCACCGGGATGTTCACTTTTTCCAGCGTCGGACGCGGATTGTAAGAAAGAAAATAGCGATACCACGGCGATAACAGCGCGGGCAATGCTGCTTGAACGTCCGCTTCGACCCGTGCGAACTCCTGAAGCTGCCGCTCGTTCATGGCGCTTTTGCGTTGTGCCAGCAGCTCGTTGATTTTCGCTGTGGCGAGTCGGTTGTCGGGTTCGGATTGGATGATCGTAAACAGACTTTTTTGAAAATCAATTGCCCGGGCGATGATTGCCGGTTCCACGCCGTTTTTCCTTTGCAGTACATCCAACTGCGTCAAAAGTACCTCTTCGCCAGTTTGTCCCATTCCCGCCAGCATGACGATAAACGCGATCTCTTTCGAGCGAACGGCAGCCAGCGGAGCAATCATTCCGCCCTCGCTGTGCCCGATCAGTCCGATGCGCCGCGCATCAATTTCTTGACGGCTCCTTAAGTATTCGACTCCGGCTAACACGTCGCCGACGTAATTCTCGGTGGTCGCCGCAAGCGAACCTATATCGGAACCGCCCGTGCCTCTATCGTCAACGCGCAAAACGGCGATCCCTTTTCTCGTCAGATAATCCGCCAGCACGAGAAAGGGGCGATGCCCGGCGACGGTCGAATCGCGGTCTTGCGGGCCGCTTCCGGTGATCAAAATTACTGCCGGAAATTTCCCGCCGCCGCGCGGGAAGGTCAGCGTTCCGGCGAGCTTGACGTTATCCTTCAGGTTTTTATAACCGACTTCTTCCTCCGCGTATGGATAGGGTTTTTCGGGGTCTTGCGGGCGTTTCTTTCTCAGAATTTCCCCGACACGCTTGAAGACAAAAGGCGTCGAAGCTGCGAACTGCTTCAGGGTTCCGTTGACTTCGCCCCTTTTTTCGTCGAGCGTCCCTTCGTAACTCATACCGAATTGGGGCGCGGAAAATTTCAATATATTCCCTTCCAAACTGATTGCATCAATCGGCAAGTCCTTCGTACCCTGATCAATGCTGTCGAGTTTGGCCGTGTAACCGTCGGTGGTTTTCGCAACCTTTAAGACGAGCCGCATTTTTACCCCGCCAACATCGAGCGTTCCGAGCCAGTTTCCTGCGATGGTTCCGGTTGGGTCTTGAGCGGACACAGACAAAACCGAAAGGGCCGCTATCAGTAAACGCAAAAATATAAAAGTTCGGGTTTTCATCGGTATTTTCTCCGTTTCAAGTTATCTACCGCCGTTGAGCTTGGAAAGAAATTCGATAATTTCGCGCACGCGGTCGAAATTCAAGATCAGCAGCAGCGGCACGAGAATCAGCGTGATCACCCCCAGCGTCACGCCGACTTTGGCCCAACTGCGATGCGCTTGCAATTGCGGTTCGGGTTGTG
>CAZXHW010001293.1:0-1676 GCA_964639915.1 uncultured Heliomicrobium sp. | reverse complement strand
GCGCGTGAATTTGATCAGGAAGGGTTGAGCCAACGCCTGATGCGCGCCGCTGGTGATACTCGTCGAGAGGGGCGCTGTGAGACTACGCGCCGTGGCATTCTTGCGCAATTCGACGACAATGGGTTGAGCAATGCCAAAATGCTCATAATTGGCGGTCACGGTTGGTAAGGGGCGATCAATGGCTTCCGCATTCGCGCCGCCATAAAACTTAACGAGAAACGGTTGCACCAGCATGCCCGCTCCGTGTGAAGTGACGACAGGGGTCGGAGATTGCAGGCAATGGGTACGCGGCTGCTGGCCGGGACGTTCGGTGAAATTAGGTGTGAGGAAGGGGAGTCCGCCATAGCGTTGGAGTCCGGCAGAGATGCGCCTGAGGGTATTTTCGGCCAGCGGTTTCTTGCGCGCGAAAATACTTTGTGAGGGCAGTGACCAGTCAATGATTTCTGCCGCACTGCGCCACCGCTCGGTTTGCTCAAAGAGGGTTTCGCCGCCGGTCTCGCTATGAGTGGGCGCGGGCCAGGTGATTCGTTTGTGACCACGCCGGGCAAGAATGAATAACCGTTCGCGCGACGTCGGATCGCCATAATTGGCAGCATTGAGAACCTTCCATTCGACATTGTAGCCAAGGCTGCGTAGCGAGGTAATAAAAGCTTGGAAGGTTTGTCCTTTCTTACTCGCCATTGGGCGACCGTTGGCCCCCAGTGGACACCATTCCTGAAATTCCACAACGTTCTCAATCAACAGTGCGTCAATATACAAAGCCTCGGCCCAGCGCAAGATCGCCCAGGCTGAACTGCGGGACTGGTCGTTCATCGGTTTGTCACCACGCGCGCGACTGTGATGCGTGCAGGCGGGCGAGGCCATGAGCAGATCAATGCGACCATCGGGAAACAGCCTGCGCGGATTGATGTTGTCAAGGTCTTCGAAATAATGCGCGGCATCCGGGTGATTGGCTTGATGCGTGCCAATCGCGACATCCCAGTGATTAATGCCCGTGAGGTGGAGGATGTGACCAAGCTGCCCACAGGCTTGGCGCAACCCCGTACTTGTTCCGCCCGCGCCGCAGAAGAGGTCTACGGCAGTGATGGTTCGATTTTTTGAGGATGAGGCCGTCATAAGAATCGGATGGCGCAACCCCACCATCCACCGACACCTTTCCACTCCTCTTTTTTTCTCAATGATTGTGGGAGCGGAGGAACGGAAAAGTAAGGGAAGCAATTTTGACGAGGAGGGAGAAAAGAGAAAGGAGAACGCTGAAGAATCTTGCGTCCGATAATATAGTTTATGTCAATTGGGTCTGCTTGATAAAAACCGCTTTGAAAAACCCCAGTAGAAATCTCAGGAAACTACGACCCACCCAATAAAACGGTACACAAAATTCCATTGACGCGAGATACTTGCTTCACTAGACTCTGGGCTGTACTGAGCCTAATTGTCCATTATTGTAACCCTCGTGTCCATCTAACCCATCAGTACCTAGGTAATGTTGTCTAAACTCCCTTGGCCGCGCAGTCCCGGCAACCGATTCAGGAGGCATGTCATGAAGGTCCCATTCTTTTCCGAGCAAACGCTTGACGATGTGATGCGTGCAGTGATGGAGGCGGTCCTAAAACATGGCGAGCAAATATGCCCAAGCCAGGGGCCCTGTCGGGAACTGACGGGCGTAATGCTTGAGA
>CAZXHW010001292.1:0-1683 GCA_964639915.1 uncultured Heliomicrobium sp. | reverse complement strand
GGGCAACGTGCCGCTTTCGAACGTCCAGGCGACGGCCCAGCTCGCGGTCGCCTTCGCCCAGGCCGCGGGCTTCACGGTGGTCTCGGTGACGAGTCCGAATTTCGCCGTGAACCCCGTCTTCGACGGCGATTCGGACCCGAATCTGCTCGCCGCGGGCAACTCGCTCGCGGTCGGAGGAAGCGGCGTGATCACCCTCGTCGTGCGGGTCGATACCGGCGGCGAGACAGGCCCTTATTCATGCTCCAGCACGGCGACAGGATCGAGCCCGGCGGGAGTGGTCGTCGTCGACGACTCGCAAGACGGCGACGATCCCGACCCCGACGGCGACGGCAATCCAGGCAACAACGGCACGCCGACCGTCTTCACCCTGGTCTCCTCGGTGATCGAGATCCCGACGCTCGATTCCCTCGGCCTGGTGCTCTTCGCCCTCCTTCTCTCCGCCGGGGCGTTCTCCGCCCTCCGGCGGCGGAGGATGAACGGCTAGCTCGAATCGGTTCCCTCACGCGGGATAAGGCCCGGTGCCGCAAGGCGCCGGGCCTTGCCCGAAATCAGGACCTCAATCGTTGTCGATCAACGTCACCGGCGCGCTCGCGGGACCGACGAGGCGGTTGGCCGCGGATGTCGCGACGAGGGTGACGTTCTCGCTCGGCTCGACGATCGCATCGTCGAACGGGGTCAACGGCACGGTGACCCGATTGACGCCGATCGGAAAGGTCACGGTTCCCGCGAGGAGGACATGATCGGTACCGTCGGCCGTGGTGGTGCCCGGGCCGGGGACCACGCCCACCGTAATCGCGGCGTTCGTGCTTCCGGTACGCGAGAGTAGGAACGCCCCGTCGGCGGCGCCCGCTTCGGCGGCGGAGGCGTCGATCGTCACCGGGGCGATGACAGGCAGCGCCGAGCGGTGGTTCTGTTCGTTGATCCGCGCACTCGCGGTCGTGGTCGCCGCAGCTCCGAGAGCGTAGGCGCCGGTGGGATTGATCGAAACGATCGCCATCTCGGTCGGCTCGAACAGCGCGTCGGCGCCCGGCGTGATCGAGAAGTCAAGCATCGCCTGCCCCGCGGGAATGACCACCGGGTTGGCCACCGCGGGAAAATCCGCGCCCGGGGTCGCCGTGCCGCTCCAGCGCAGGTTGACCGGCTGCGCCTGCGCCGTGCTTCCCGTACGGGAGAGCCGGAACGAGCCGCCGTTCGGGCCGACTTCGGCGGCCGCAGAGTCCAGCGCCACGATCGAGATCACCGGCCGCCCGGCCGCGCTTTCGCTGTCCACGAGCTGCGTGGTCGCGGTCGATTGCGCGGCGCTCAGCCGATAGGAGGCGGAGGGTACCAGCGCGACCGTGATCGATTCGTCTCCCTCGATCAGGGAATCGTCTACGGGGCTGACCGAAAAGGTCGCCGAGGCCAGGCCATCGGGCAGCGTGACGCTCGTTCCGGCCGCCGTAAAGTCCGCCGGCAGAGCGGCCGAACCGACGTTCGCCCAACTCACCGGGAGCGCCCCTTTGAGGCTTCCGATGCGGGTGATCATGAAGCGTGCCGGGGGACCGCCGCTCTCGTGGACCG
Source organism: uncultured Heliomicrobium sp. (assembly GCA_964639915.1). Taxonomy (GTDB): domain Bacteria; phylum Acidobacteriota; class Blastocatellia; order RBC074; family RBC074; genus RBC074. Next base: position 123 of record CAZXHW010001292.1, on the reverse strand, counting down.
AGGCATCGAGCGCCGTCAAGGTGAGGGTCGGACCACCCATGTTGAGCAGGTTGGCGTCGAGGAAATCGTTGACCGTTTGGATCGTCGCCGACGCATCGAAGTCGCCGCCGCCGTGCCCCGCGC
>CAZXHW010001291.1:0-1687 GCA_964639915.1 uncultured Heliomicrobium sp. | reverse complement strand
TCGCCCGGAGCGAGGCTGGAAAAGCGGTAATACCCGGATTCGTTGGTTTTAATTTCTTGTGTGTTTCCAGATTGAATGTTCAGCAATTTGATGGTGGCGTTGGGAATGACCGAACGGTTCGTGTCCTGAGCAACGCCTTCTATCGCCCCGCTGAATTGCCCAAATACTGGAATGGAAAGGAGCAGTATGATGGTCAGTAGCGACCAAAATCGGTGCATAGGTTCCTCCTACGTGAGTTGGGTTAACGGTTGCAATTCCTGGGTTAAGCGGTTACGTCAATCAGTAAAAGTTCCCAGCATCACGCATAACCAAGAAGTTGAGAGTAAAAGTTACGGTTAAGCGATTACACCAGCGGTAAAAAGAACCTCCAGCCGCTAGCGCGTCGCCAACAAGGGAAAGACAGTAACTCGTAATTTGCCGGAGCCGTACGGAATCAACGTCAGCGTCTCTTCGGGTTCCGTGCTTCTGACAGGACTGAGGGGCAACGGCCCTGCCGAGCCATTGACCAGCTTCCAATCCGGCAGCTTGCGCCCTTTGAGTTTGATTTCTATAGGCGCACCTTCAGACGAAAATGGCATGGAGCCAATTGCCTTTTCGATTACCTGTACAGTCGGCTTATCAGGATTGAGCGCCAGACCATAATTCCACGCCGTTGTCGGCTGTATTTCCCAATCTACGGCGGGCGCGATGGCCGGGTTACGCATTTTCGCCGTGGTCTTGCGCCAGTCTTCGCCGATCTTGAGCGAATAGACCAACGGCCCGCGTTCGATGACGGCGGAATTATTGAGCCAGCGCGAAACGCGCACTTCCATCGGCAGCTTCAAAACCACGCGGTCGCCTTTTTGCCATTGCCGATTGATGGAATGAAACGTACCCGCTTTGACGCCGCTGACTTTCTTGCCGTTGACGGTGATTGCCGCTTTCGTCGCCCACGCGGGAATGCGTAATTGCAACGGAAATTCCGCCGCGCGTTCGGGATTGACCGTCAGGCGAATCTCGTCGCGGAAGGGATATTCGGTGTCTTCAGTGATGGTCACAGGCACATTGCCTTTGACGGTGGTTTTGACTTCGCTCGGCGCATACGCCACCGCAGCCAAACCATCATCCGCCGTCGCCATCCATAAACTCGCTGCGAGCTTCGGCCAGCCCTGATGCATGTTCGCCGTGCAGCAACCAAAGTTCACATCCATCCCAAACAGATTCGCTTCCGCCCCGTTCGATGTCCACGCACGACGGTTGTAATTGCACAACACCTGATTCGGTTGCTGGTCGTATTGATGCGACCACATATCGCCGCTCATCGTCGCGGGTTGTGCGTTGTAGCTGATTTTTTCCAGCCGATCACTGAGCAGCGGATCGCCGAGTACAGCAATCGCGTGTTCGAGCGAAAACATCGCTTCGACGACGGCGCACAGTTCGATGCCCTGCGACGGGTCAAGCCCGGCGTAATGCTCGTCGGCGCTGAACATGCCGTTCGGCTGCCCGTGATATTTGTCGAGCGTGCTGAGCATTTGATAAATCGCTTTGCGGTCAGCGTCGGCCTTCGAGACTTGCGACCAGACCACGTTGGTTTTCATGGCCATCGCGTTGTTGACGCCGTGAATGCCCAGCGCGAATTCGGACAGCCCGGCATTCTGATATTGCTTGAAAAGCGTCGCATCAATTTTCTGCGTGAATTTGAAATCCG
>CAZXHW010001290.1:0-1687 GCA_964639915.1 uncultured Heliomicrobium sp. | reverse complement strand
GGGGATCATGTCATTCGCAAAGTGAACGCCAGCGACGGCAAGATCAACACTATTGCCGGAACACCGAATACGCCTTCAACCAATCCTGGCGACACCAACGGAGATGGAGGCCCAGCGCTGGCTGCAACATTGAATCGGCCTTCATCCGTTGCAGTTGATACCAACGGAAACATTTTCGTCGCCGACACGGGCAACAACAGGATTCGGAAAATTGACACCAACGGTACGATCTCGACTTTAGCTGGACTTGGTTCCCCTTCGTTAAATGGTCCAAGCTCAGTCGCTGTTTTCAACGTCACGCTGTATTTCGCCGATCCTGGCAACCACGTCGTTCGCCAGGTTCCCACCGCAGGCGGAACCGTCACAATTACTGCTGGGACACAAGGCTCGCTAGGCTTCACGGGTGACAACGGAGCCGCGACAGGCGCACGCCTGAATCGTCCCAGCGGTGTCGCCGTCAACAGCGACGGAGACATTTTTATTGCTGACACCAACAACCACCGAATCAGGAGAGTTTCCGGCGGCGTCATTGGCACGGCTGTAACCCAGGGAATTCCGCGTTCGGGATTTGAAGGAGACGGAGGCCCGGCTTCTGCTGCACGCTTGAACTCGCCTTCTGCGGTGGGCGTGGATAACAACGGCAATCTGTACATTGTGGACAAAGGCAACAACCGCATTCGCCAGGTCAATGCCACCTCCAACATCATCAATACCGTGATTGGAAACGGTCAAATTGGCTTCAGTGGAGACGGCGGCCCAGCCACACTTGCCAAGCTGAGCCTGGCGAATTCCATCGCCGTACACGCCACCGGTGTGTATGTTGCGGACACCGGCAACAATCGCATTCGCCGCGCAATCGCGCCGCCAAACAGCGCGCCAAGCCTGACCAGTCCGGGCGACAAAACCATTGGCGAAGGCTCGAACCTGGGCTTCACCTTGCAGGCAACCGATGCAGACTCAACGCAGGCATTGGCCTATTCGATGACCGGAGCGCCGAGTGGAGCGACCCTGAATGCTTCGACCGGCGCGTTCAGCTACACGCCAGCGTACGACGTTGTGGCTAACACTACTGGCGCGACGCAAACCTTCAATATCACCTTTACCGTGACCGACGACGCCACGCCACCGCTCAGCAATTCCAAGTCCATTGTCCTCACGGTCAACAACGTCAACCGAGCCCCAATTGCCGATTCAGGCACGCTTCCGGCGACGGTTGAAGCCACTGGCCCCAGCGGAGCCAGCGTGCAGTTGAGCGGAACCGCCAGCGATCCTGACGGCGATACCCTGAGCAGCTTCATCTGGTCCGACAACTTTTCAGGCAATACCAACACCATTTCTTCGCAACTGTCGGCGCAAGTTACGTTGGCGCTGGGCCAGCATTTGATCACGCTGACCGTCAGCGATGGCAAACCCAACGGAACCACCAGTACAGTCGGTAAGAACGTGAAGGTGCAGGACACCACACCACCAGTTTTCACCAACGTCCCAGCGGACATCACGCAAACGATTGCTTCGGGAACCGGCGCGGTTGTGACGTTCGCGTTGCCGACTGCGACGGACACGGTGTCAGGCAATCGCACGGTAACGGCTGCACCCGCTTCGGGTTCGACATTCCCTGTTGGAGTCACAACTGTGACATTTTCCGCTAGCGATACGGCGGGTAATGCCGCGACGAGAACTTTCAAAG
>CAZXHW010001289.1:0-1688 GCA_964639915.1 uncultured Heliomicrobium sp. | reverse complement strand
ACCAATTGCACCTGTCGGGTCTTCAGTATCAATGTGACCGAGTTGCACGGTCGGCCCCACATAAAAAATAATCGCCAGAATGAAGCACGACGCCGCCAGTGCCTGCAAAATCTTGCGACAGAGTTCGCGCAATGAATGAATGATTTCTAGGTCGTACAGATCGAAGAGGTAAAACGTCAACTGGCAAACACCCGCCGTGAGCAACAGCTTCATGAAGCCCTGCTGTCCCTCGCCCCACAACAGGTCCCGATACTTCTCCGGGTAGCGCCAGTACAAGCTGAGCAACACCGCCAGCACGATGATGCCGCTCTCGATTGCTGCGAGCGTAAAGGTTCTCAGCCAAATATCTCTTCGTACCATGAGCGCTACTTTAGCGAAGACTACAGTGAACCCTTGATCGTTTTCCGATCAGCAGGCTGGCCTGGGCGTGTGCTGTCATGCTGGGCAAGCTTACTTTCGGATTGAATGCTTGTGTGGTGGATGAACTTCGGCAGCTTGCACGCGTTCTACGAATTGGCACTGTTGGCCTCATTGCCGGAAGTTGCCTCTTTTCGTGAACGCCACCGCAGCCGTTCTGCCAAAGCCCCCAAACCTAGCTTATCAAGCAGCGACTGCTTCTCCGGCTGACGGCTGGTGTTATAACCATAACCATAGCCATAGCCATAGTAACCGTAATAACCGACCTCGGACATTTGATCGGCACCGTTGAGAACCACGCCCAAAATACGATTCTGCGGCAAGGCTTCGAGGGCACGTTCAACTGTGCTGTGACCGGCCAATCCAGCGCGGACAACCATAATCACCGCGTCCGCGTGATTGGCCAATAAGCGGGCATCAGCAAATGCCACGACAGGCGGCGCGTCTATCAAAATATAGTCGAAATAGCCCCGCAGTTCGGCCAGCGTTTCGGCCACGCGCTCTTTCGAAAGCAATTCCGCCGGTTGGGGCTCGGCACGGCTCGAAGACAAAATGTAAAGGGTGGAATCCGCCACACGGACAATCGAAGGCAACGCTTCGCTGACTTCGTTGAGTACTTCGCCCAAGCCCAATTCAAAATCCAATCCCAGGTAAGAACTGATGCTCGGGCGCCGCAGATCGCTGTCAATCACAAGCACGCGCTTTTCTTTGGATTGGGCAATCGCCCAGGCCAGATTGAGAATCGTGGAAGTCTTGCCCTCGCCGGCCACAGCGCTGGTGACGAGGATAACCTGCGTCAATTGTTTTTCTGCGGTGTGAAAAACTTGTGTGCGCAGCGTACGATACTGTTCGCAACCAATGGATTGCGGATCAGTGAACAATACCAGCCGCGTGTGTAACCGTGTTTCATCCAAACAAATCGTGGTCGGAACAGAGGGTTCAAGGGTGACCGGCGGCGTAAAATTTTGCCCTTTCCCCTCTCCTACCAACATCCCGGGTTTGGCGACCGGCACCAACCCATTGGGGCTGCGAGCAGCATTTGCCGTACGGCCAGGAACGCCTGACGGCAGCGCCTTCAGAGGCGCGTTCCCTTCCTCCACGTCCCGTTGTTCCAAATCCGCGTCCGAGAAAAACGTCAATACCGAGCCTTCATTAGAGCGCGGCGCACTCGGCCTGCCGATGCGCTCCGGCAATTCAAAGTGCGGCAATTCAGGTTCTGGTACGGTGGCGGGAGCGTCGCTCACTCCCACTAACGGGTCATTGACTGTTTC
>CAZXHW010001288.1:0-1689 GCA_964639915.1 uncultured Heliomicrobium sp. | reverse complement strand
TAATGTGCGACGAAGACAGCGCGAAGGCAACTTCGCAGTTGGCCTTTGGAGGCTCACATCAATTCTTTGGTTTAGGTCCGCGACAAGCGCGACTCCAGAAACGACGGGAATGAAAGCGGTTGACCCTCCCAAAATCATCATAGTTGTGACCACACTCTTCTATGAGAAGACAGAGCCGTTCAATTAGGGGCAGCGTGATGCGAAGTATCTTTGCTTCATCACCCCAGCGCAGATTCTTGACGGCTGTTTGGGCTGGTGAACTCAAGTTTGCTGTGTGCGCTAGCCTCTGATTTCGATGCTTTCGAAGACTAAGCAAAATAGGCCGTTTAGCAATCCGCTCGTAATCCAATAAAAGGCGGTCGATATCGCGTTGTGCCTTATCTTCAGCCTCTTTCCTGAACTCCGGGTTCTTGCGGTTGAGAAAACTGCGGGTTTCTCTTTCGAGGACGCGACGTTCTTCGTCGGTTTTTCCTTTGGACGACACTATTAATTTTGCTGATGCGCGCCTTCGAACTCTCGTGTCACCGGCTTGTTTGCGGACTTTCCTCTGAACATCTTTTGCACAGAGCCGCTTCATGGCTTTAGGCAACGACAATACATCGTCGGCTGCATCCGCGTCCCATATGCGACTAAGCGTCATTATGAGATCTCTGTGCAGACTGTCTCGTATGGCATTGAAGGCCCACGCCTCATACGTTTCATTAAATGCAGCAACGATTCTTTGACCATTTGCTGCTGGCTTATAAGTTTCAAATGTTCTGAGCGCCAATAGGGCTTCCCTGTTGAGTTCGGCGCAGTGGTCTTTAAATCGTTGCAACGGATCAATTCTGGCCATTTCAAACCTCCCCAGAGAGTTTGTTAAGTCTTAATCCTTATATAAGGCGAACTTTTGAGTTGATCCTACACGCCACTAAAATCCCTCAGGAGGCGCTAAAACTTTAACGGGACCACGATTTGCGGCAAGCTTAAGCTCATGATGACCATCCATGTCCGCCGCCTGAGCACGAGCGAAGCTGAAATCTTCCGCGCCATCCGGCTGGAAGCGCTGCAGGCGCATCCCGCCGCCTTCGCGGCCTCACTAGAAATCGAGCGCGAGAAGCCGCTTTCCTTCTTCGCCGAGTCGCTCGGCGCCAACGCAATCTTCGCCGCCTGGCGGGGCGAGGAGATGCTGGGCATCGCCGGGTACTGGCGCGAAGCCACGCCCAAGCACGCGCACAAGGGTGGGCTGTGGACCATGTATGTGCGCAAGGAGGCGCGCGGCTCGGGTGTGGCCGATCTGCTGGTCGAGGCGGTGGTCAGGCATGCCAAGGGCGAGGTCGAGAGCCTGCATCTGGGCGTCGGCGTGCACAACGAGCCGGCCCAACGCCTCTATCGCCGTCACGGCTTCGTCGAGTACGGCCGCGAGGAGCGCGCGCTGAAAGTCGGCGACGTCTATTTCGACGAGCTCATGATGCGGCTGGCGCTACGGCGCTGATGGCCGACGAATTACAACCTATAGTCGATAGACTATTGCTTTGTTCAATCTAATATTGCGCCTTGATGAGCGGCTCGGCAGACGCCGCAATAGCGAGGTGAGCATGATGGCGACAAGGAGAAGCGTGGCGGTGCTGGCGGCAGTGATGCTGGCCGGGGCGATGCTGGCAGGATGCACGGTGCAGAAGGATCTCGTGCCCGTGGGCGGCAGCCGCG
>CAZXHW010001287.1:0-1690 GCA_964639915.1 uncultured Heliomicrobium sp. | reverse complement strand
GGCGCGCCATAGTTTGAAATGGATTTCATCAGGTAATTGCCGATCTGAATACTGCCGTCCTGAACGCGATTATTGGTTGGCGTGATGACACCTTCATTAAGAGCGGCAACAGTGGTCAGCAACTTCCAGGTCGAACCGGGCGGGAATTGCCCTTGAATGGCACGGTTGAAAAGCGGCTTGTCTTCATCGGTTTGCAGATCGCGGATTTCGCCCTTCCCTTCAGGCGTCTTTGCTCGCTGTGAAAAGAGGTTTGGGTCAAACACTGGGCGACTGGACATTGCCAAAACTTCGCCATTATTCGGATCTGCCACAGTAATAGAGCCGCGCCCTGAAGGCATCGAATCCGTCTGCTGTTCCGCAACCTTTTGAATATCCAGGTCAAGCGTCGAATAAAAGTCCCGGCCAGGAACGGGAGGAACTGTGTCTAATACTTTCTGAATTCGGCCACGGCTGTCCACAAGTACTCGAAGCTCTCCGTCTTTGCCCATCAGAATGTCGTTGTGCGAACGCTCAATGCCTGCTTTTCCAATAATGTCGCCCAGTTTGTAGCCCTTTTCGTAACTGAACGGGCCGTCTTTCCGCTTCAACTCTTCCGGACTGACTTCGCCCACATACCCCAAGGCGTGCGCGGCAAGGGTTCCAAATTGATAAAGCCGCTGCGGAGCCTCTTCAGCGCGGATCATGGGATATTCATATTGATGCGCTCTGACCCAAGCGACATCGGCTGCCGTTGCCAATTCCTTTGCAACAATAAATTCCCATTTCGCTTCGTAGCGGGCTGCCTCAAATCGGCTGGTCAGCCATTTTTGATCAATCCCCAGGTGCTTAACCAGCAACTCGGTAATTTGCGGGAAGTCTTTTTCCTTGATGTCTTTGCGGCTTAAAACAATGTTGTAGGAAGTCTGGCTGGTAACGAGAATGCGGCCTTTTCGGTCGAAAATAGTGCCTCTGCGAGCAGGAATTGGAAGAATTCGTGTGCGGTTTTTGTCAGAGCGTTCGGCGTATACTTCACTATTCATTACCTGCAAAAACCACAATCGGCCAAGAAGCAAGACAATGATCACGAGTGCCAAGTAACGAATTACTTCCAGACGCACACCAACCTGCCGTAAATCTTCGGCGGGATCGAATCCGGATTCTTTTGCTGACTTCATAGCACTAACCTTTTGGTTCGACTCTAATCATGGCTTGTGGAATTAGGGGTGGGTGTGACTACCCTTTCATCCAGGACCTTCCCCTGCGAGCTTCGCTGCGGCGCACACGCAAAGCCGAATTTTTATTAAAAATGCGGTCCAATAACAGATAAAGCAGAGTAGCAGCGATCAGGTTGGCCACAAGTCCGAAGACTATGGAAGCGGCGAGGCCTTTTCCACCTATCAAGACGGGGAGCTTGAACTTCAATAGCTTGTAAAAGGCGTATCGAGTCAGTGTGTTTATCAAGCTGGCACTCGCAACGGTTGCGAATCTGACGAGTAAATTGTCAGCCACAATGACTGAAACGATTCGATCAGCAACATAAGCTGCGAGTACGTAAGCAAAACCGCTGACACCAACTGCAGTCTCGACACCGAACGCCATGCCTCTGGAAAAAACATCGTACAAGAAACCGGCAGCAACCGCCGTCACCAACGCTTGGACAGGATCACGCCCAAGACAAACATAAACGACGATCACTAGCAGCCAATCTATG
>CAZXHW010001286.1:0-1692 GCA_964639915.1 uncultured Heliomicrobium sp. | reverse complement strand
GGGTGTGGGTTGTGTTTTTGATGTGGGTTGGCGTGAAGCGGAGCGGCCTGATCGCCCTTGATTGCTTCCTTCCTCACGCGCACCGGGAAAAGCATCTTCCGGGCCATACGTGGCAAGTGATTTTTTCTTTTCCGGTGACAAGCCCGGTTGTCGTTGACCTTGCTGTCCCTGAGTCCTTTGATTTTGACGCGGAGGCGTCTCGACAAAAGTAATTTGCCCGACAGCGGTCTGAGCGAGGGAGACAACCAGGAAAATTGCCGATAGGGCCAGTATGGACGGATAAGTCTTCATTGCGAACCTTGGGAGTGCCCGCTGTAGAAATAACTTATGACCGGAAGTAGGTAATTAGGGTCATAATCAAAACAATCAGCGCGCCGAACAATGCTACGACAATCCCAGCGGTTAACGCTATGGCTTTTCGGTCTTTTTTCACATTTTTGACGACTTCTTCGACCTGCGCCTGAGATTCGGCCAGTCTGTAGTTGTAAGACTGCGCCACTTCGCGAGCCTGTTGCTCGGCTTGCGCGCGCATTTCAGCTTCACGCCGCACCGCTTCCTCTGCTTGCCGTTTGTGCTCTTCGACTTCGCGCGCCCGAAGTTCCATTTCACGAGCTTTGGCCTCGGCTTCTATTTTCCGGCGCTCTGCTTCCTGTCGCTCAAGCTCTGCAATTTTAGCCAACCGCTCCGCTTCCGCGCGCGCCTGGGCTTCGCTTTCAAGCCTCAGGTTTGCCGTTTCGATTTCCCGCCGAGCCTGTTCGGATTCCTGGTTGGAAAGTAGCGCCTGGTTCAGTTGATGAGTGACGCGCTTTTCGATTTCCTCAGCTTTCTGTTCGGCTTGTCTGCGCAGTTCGATTTCTTTGCGGGTTGCTTCTTCCGCCACGCGGCTGCGCTCTTCCGCTTCGCGAGCTTTGGCTTCGGCCTGTATCAATGCGGCTCGAATTTGATCGTTGGCAGGTTGTGCAGGAAGCGTTCCGGTATTTTGCGTCGCCGCTCCGCAATATCCACAGGCGACTCTGGACGTCGCCACTTCGCATTGAAGCGATGGGCAGTAATGCTTTCGGGGCGTTGAGCGCGGGAATTGGTGACAGCCTACACAGGCTGGTTGCGGCGCTCCCCATTCCAGCACGGCATGATGTTTTCGCAGCGTAGGATCATCGTAATCCACCATGGTCACAGAACAATGGTCGCAACTGTACGCTCGCGGATTGAGCGAGCTGAAGCAAAACACGCATTCTTTTAGCGATACGTCAGGCCGGTCCTTATCCCAGGCAATAAACGTCTGGCAGTTACAGCAATAAATCCAGGGGCCTTCGGCAGGGAAGTTGTTGCTTAGTGTGTGGGGTTGTGGAGTTTCGCGGCAAACCACAGACCGGCTGGTGCGCGGCATGGGAAAGTTTGCCTGATGTTTGAGGCAGTGAATTTTGACGATGTCAGCTAGCATTTTTTTAGGAGATAGGGGAAAGGAGTTGGGAGATAGCTGGCTTGCGATTGCCAACACCTATCTCCCAGCCCCCAACCCCAGTTAGGCTTTAGCCGCAGCAGCTTGCACGGCACGTTTGACGTAAACACGAGCAAGATGGCGGCGGTAATCGCCGGAAGCATGAATGTCTTCCATCGCGTCGTCTGCTTCGGCATCAGCATTTGCCGAGGCAGCATTCACAGCGGATTCATCCAATGCGATGCCGCGCAGCG
>CAZXHW010001285.1:0-1693 GCA_964639915.1 uncultured Heliomicrobium sp. | reverse complement strand
ACCAAAACACAGAGCAGAATGGCGAAAGGGATAATTGTCGTTAGTAATACTTGCATGTCTTCCTCACTCCTTCAGTACAGGCTATTCCCACTTTAATTGCCGCCTAGCCCGAAAACAGCGGTTGCGTTGTTTCAAAATCTCATCTCCCACGAACCGGTAAGCAGTGTATTTCAGGCTCAAATGGGAGTCAAAGCGGGTTTTACAACTCTGCAACGCTGGCAAAGAACGCATAGAAAAAGCGACTTTGCAGGCGCGCAAGCAGAAAGGTAGACTGTTTGGCCTATCCGGAAGTAAGAATAGCTGAGAGAATCGAAACCATAATGAGTTCTGAAATTAAAAAGATCGGCTTTGTCAGTCTTGGTTGTCCCAAAAACCTTGTGGACAGCGAAGTGATGATGGGGCAACTGAAAAAACACGGCTACGAATTGACCACCGACCGCGAAGCCGCCGACGTGATGGTCATTAATACCTGCGGCTTCATCCAAACGGCCAAAGAAGAATCCATCAACACCATTCTGGAAATGTCCGAGCTGAAAGAATCGGCCAATTTGAAACGGCTGGTTGTCGCCGGATGCCTGGTGGAGCGCTATCGGCAGGATTTGCTGAACCAATTGCCAGAAGTTGACGCTGTGCTGGGAACCAGCGAACTGGAAAAGATCGTTGCGGCGGTTGATCCTGCGGCGGTTGCGGCGCAGGACGCAGCCTTTGTCGCGTCGAATGCCTGGATGACGCGCGGGTTGCCAACGTATCTGTATGATGAAAATTCGCCGCGCGTGCTGGCCACGCCGAAGCATTTTGCTTACGTCAAGATTGCTGAAGGTTGCGACCACACCTGCGCGTTCTGCGCAATTCCACAAATGCGCGGCAATTACCGCAGCCGCCGCGCTGGTTCGATCCTGCGCGAAGCCGAAAGCCTGGCCGAACAGGGTGTCAAGGAACTGGTGCTGATTTCTCAGGATTCGACACAGTACGGGTTGGATTTGGGAATCAAAGACGGCTTGCCCGATTTGCTGCGAAGTCTGGCGCGCGTGGACGGCATTGAATGGATTCGCGTGATGTACACCTATCCGAATTCTTTGTCCGATGCGACGCTTGCTGCAATGGCCGAAGAATCAAAGGTTTGCAATTACCTGGATATGCCCTTGCAACACGCCAGTGCAAATATGTTGAAGCGCATGCGCAGAGGTGGAAACCGCCAATTGCTGGAAAAACTGATGAGCCGCGCGAAACACTTCGTGCCGGACATCACCTTGCGGACGACGTTGATCGTGGGCTTTCCGGGCGAAACCGACGAAGACTTTGAAGAATTGATGCAGTTTGTCCGCGATGTCGAATTCGACCGCGTAGGCGTATTCACGTACTCCGACGAGGAAGGCACGCACGGTTACGACTTGGACGGCAAGGTTCCGGCTCGCACGATGCGAACCCGCCGCGCCAAATTGATGCGCGAACAGGCGAAAATCTCCAAGAAGAAAAACAAAGCCATCATCGGCAAACAGTTCCGCGCAATACTGGAAGGCGTTTCGCAGGAAACCGATTTGCTGTTGCAAGCCCGTCTGGAATCGCAAGCTCCCGAAGTTGACGGCCACGTGCTGATCAACGACGCCCCGGACGGCTTCGACGCAAAGCCGGGCGATTTCATCAACATCGAAATCACTGAAGCGCACGAATATGATCTGGTGGCCAAGGTGAT
>CAZXHW010001284.1:0-1697 GCA_964639915.1 uncultured Heliomicrobium sp. | reverse complement strand
ATGGGCGGGCGGCGGTTTCGCCTCCACCGCCGAAGACCTGGCGCGATGGGCGAAAGCCTTGTACGAAGGGAACGTGCTGGAGCCGAAATCGCTGACTGAAATGTTGCAAAGCACCACACCTGGCGACGGCGCGAATTATGGCCTGGGGGTGGAAATTACGCAGAGCAAGTTCGGGAAAAGTTACGGGCACGATGGTGAATATCCAGGCTATCTTTCCGACATGCGATACTTTCCGCAATACAAAATCGCAGTCGCGGTTCAGGTCAATGCGGATCAAACTCCCCAAGCGGAGCGATTCATCAAATTTGCGGTGGATGATTTTGCGCAATGCATCATCGAAGAGATGTTCGACAACAAGCTGGCTGACGCCGAGAAAAGTAAGCTGCAAACTTTGACGAGCAACTGGCTGAAATTATTGGAAGAAGGAAAGTATGCCGAGAATTGGGAAGCCCTGGTCCCCGAATTGAAGGCGAAATACGTGAAGGAAAAATGGCAATCCGCCTTGCAGCCGCTGCTCAATCAAGCCGGAAAACTAAAAACCAGAACCCTGAAAAGCATCACGTCTGCCGATCCGCAGAACGAAACAGTCACCGTTGAATTCAACAGTTCATTCACCAAAGCAGCGTTTACTCTGGAAATCATTACGCTGCACCGCGTCGCCAACGGAAGCTGGTGCGTTGCCGGTTATTCGATCAAATAAATTGACTGGTGCTTGTTGCATCTCTAGCGCGAAGTTCCTACCGGAGCAAAAAACACTCTTCGATGACGACAGAAAATCCTGCCTATTCGCGGATCAACATTTTGTTGGCGTTGCGTAACGTGTCGGAGCTTGTGCTGAATCTTAGCTGAACTGCGCGCGGATTATAGCCAGTTTTGCTGCGCTGGCCAGTTCATTTTTGGGAACAGCGGATTTCAAAACTGAACACACTTGGCACGCGCTGATTGGGCTTACCAATGTAGCTGCAACACTTGCGCGCTTCGGCTGGCGGGAAAGTCTGGCACGTCGCTTGGTAAACAAAACCGAAGCACACGCATTCGGCGATGCGGTGGAAACAAGAAAACTTCATTCACCATCTCACATTTGGAAACACGCAGGATTGAGTTTTTCGCCGTGATTCCCAATGTGACCTTTCAGAGATTTCAGGCGAGGGCACCATGCAAACACTTTGGCAAGATGTGCGATTCGGCGCGCGAATGTTGTTCAAGAAACCGGGCTTTACATTAATTGCCGTGCTGACGTTGGCGCTGGGTATTGGACTGAACAGCGCATTTTTCAGCATCATCAACGCGATTTTGCTGAAGCCAGTCAATCTGCCTGCGCTCGATCGCACGGTGACGATTTGGGAAACGGTGCCGAGCCAGGGCGTCGAACGCAACGAAGCCGCTCCGGCCAATTACTTCGACTGGCGCGATCAAAGCAATTCCTTCGACCAAGTCGGCCTGTACACCTGGTGGAGCGTCAATCTTTCTGCGGTCGAACCGCCCGAACGGCTGCGCGGATTTCGCGCGACTGCCAATCTGTTTGATGCGCTGGGCGTAAAGCCCATGCTGGGCCGCACCTTCAAACCCGAAGAGGAAGAAACCGGCAAAGATAATGTCGCCATTTTGACGCACGGGCTGTGGCAGCGCCGGTTTGCCAGCGATCCGCAAATCATCGGCAAAACCATCACGCTGAACGGCGTGGCGCGCACCATCAT
>CAZXHW010001283.1:0-1704 GCA_964639915.1 uncultured Heliomicrobium sp. | reverse complement strand
GGCCGAGAAATCCGCCGCGAAACAAGCTGCCAAGAAGGCAAAGGTTTGAAGATGGGAGTGACTACAATGAATCTGAAGCAAGAACTCAACCTGCATCTAACACGCCGCCAACTGTTTGGGCTTGGCGCAAAAGGCATCGGTATTGCGGCGTTGGCTTCGTTGATGAAGCAGGACGGCTTGGCTGCTGTTCCGGCAACTGGTGAAGAACGCGATCCGAAAACTGGCGGTTTGACTGGGTTGCCGCATTTCCCGCCGAAGATAAAGCGCGTAATTTTTCTGCACCAATCGGGCGGGCCTTCGCAGCTTGAAACTTTCGATTACAAACCAACGCTGGAAAAACTGCACGGAACTGAACTGCCGGATTCCATTCGCAAAGGCCAGCGCATCACGGGCATGACCAGCGGCCAGAGCGCGTTCCCGTGCGTCAAATCTATGTTCAAGTTCGCGCAGCACGGCAAGTCCGGCACTTGGGTGAGTGAACTTTTGCCCCACACTGCCAAAGTTGTTGATGAATTGACGGTCATCAAATCCATGTACACGGATGCCATCAACCACGATCCGGCCATCACCTTCATCCAGACTGGATTTCAACAACCGGGACGTCCGAGTTTCGGTTCGTGGGTCAGTTATGGATTAGGCAGCGAAAATCAAAACCTTCCGGCCTACATCGTTCTGCTTTCCACGGCGCACGCGCTGAACACCGACCAGCCGCTGTTTTCTCGCCTGTGGTCGAGCGGCTTTTTGCCGTCAAGCTATCAAGGTGTCAGGCTTCGCGGTGGAGCGACGCCAGTGCTGTATTTGGATGATCCACCGGGCGTAAACAAAACATCGCGCCGCCAGATGCTGGACGCCGTATCCAAGCTAAACAAGATGAAGCACGACGATTACGGCGACCCCGAAATCGAAACCCGCATTTCGCAATATGAAATGGCGTTTCGCATGCAAACCAGCGTGCCGGACCTGATGGATTTGTCAAAAGAATCCGATAGCACGTTTGACCTCTACGGCCCCGAATCCCGCAAGCCTGGAACGTATGCTGCGAACTGCCTGCTGGCTCGGCGGTTGGTTGAACGCGGTGTGCGCTTTGTTCAGCTTTATCATCGCGGCTGGGATCAGCATAACGATCTGCCGCGCGATCTAGCCTTGCAGTGCAAGGGAACCGATCAGCCTACAGCGGCGCTGGTGGCCGATCTGAAACAACGCGGCTTACTGGATGACACGCTGATTGTTTGGGGCGGAGAATTCGGCCGCACGGTGTATTGCCAGGGCAAGCTGACGGATGCGAATTACGGACGTGATCATCATCCACGAAACTTCGCCATGTGGTTGGCGGGCGGAGGAATCAAGAAAGGTTTCAGTTTGGGCGAAACCGACGATTACAGCTACAACATCGTCAGTGATCCGGTTCCGGTTTATGACCTGCAAGCGACGATCCTGCACTTGCTGGGCATTGATCACAAACGCCTGACTTACCGGTTCCAGGGCAGAGATTTCCGGCTGACCGATGTTCATGGGGAATTGGTTGAGAAGGTGTTGGCTTAGGAATGTACCAATCTTGATGAAAGAATTTGATGGGCATCGTCGAATCGGCTTGCAGAGAGGAATCTTGGGTAACTAAAATCCCGTTTAAATCTCCGGAATTTTCCACCTTGGTTTTACTGTTAAGTAATTTCGCCGATTATGACAGAACAAATGCGCCGAATT
>CAZXHW010001282.1:0-1715 GCA_964639915.1 uncultured Heliomicrobium sp. | reverse complement strand
CCAACTGCTCAAGCGAGGGCGAGACATTCTATTTGCCGAGGCGCAAGCCCCCGAGAATGCGCCGATCTCCATCGTGCTAACAACACTTGCAGCAGACCATTATGGCAAAGAGAATTCCGTCAACCTGGCGCTGATGAACATACTGGGCAAGCTCGTTGAGCAGATCAAAGCTCTCCCACCGGGCAGGCGGCTCAAAGTTTGCAATCCCAGCAACCTTGATGAAGACCTGAGCGAAAGATGGGAGAACAACCGCGAAGCTTGGCAGGCATTCGTCAATTTCATTAAGACTTTTCATCACCAGTGGCAGGTGCTCAACCAGCAACGCGGGATTGATGCGATTGCCAATGTACTCGAAAAGCTTTTTGGCGAAGAGCCAACTAAAACAGTGGTGAGGGAAGCGGCTCTGGCTGTGCAGGCGAAGCGTGAGGCGGGCGCGTTGTCTGTCGCCAGATCGTCAGGAATCATCGTAAGCAGCGGCACCTCAGACTCTACTCGAATTCGTCCGAACACGTTTTATGGAGAATGAATACTTCACGCGGAAGAGACTATCGCTCGCGCAGCAGAGTTACAGAATGCAGATACTGCATCCTCAATTCGCGTCCCGCTGGGGGTTGAATTCTATCGTCTGGATCGGATCAATCACCCCGACTGATGAAAGTCGGAATTATACTGTGAAAGTCGAATATCGGCATGACGACAACCCGATCGTCTCAGTCATTGATCCTTTGTTGCGAAGACGATTTACTGAAGAGCCGATCCCGCACCTCTACTCTGGCGACTATCTGTGTTTATACCGACCAAAATATCAGGAATGGACTTCATACGATTACATCGCTGAAACGATCATTCCTTGGACATCACTCTGGCTTTACTACTATGAAGTCTGGCACGCCACCGGAGAATGGCTCGGCGGCGGTGAACATCCACTAGGCAAAAGGAAAAAAGCGAAAGGCAGCGTATGAGCACAGACGGAAAAAGATGCGTCCCTCAAGGGTACGATCCGGTTACGCTCTACCAATATCTTTGGTTCAAACTCCGTTGTCACGAATGTTCGCCGACGGAGTTTCAGCGTTACTTCGAGAAGATCGTCAAGAAATCTTCGCCCGACTTCATGGAGATTCGGCCATACGGGAACATCGGAGATCGGAAGTGCGATGGGCTTTTCCTCTCAAAGGGGCGCATATTTCAAGTCTATTCGCCTGATGAACTGACCCAAGCTGAGTTAATAAAGAAGATTGACGAAGACTTTGACGGCGCGCTTTCGCACTGGAAGAAAGAGATGAGCCATTGGACGTTTGTGTATAACGTCCGAAGAGGGCTGCCCCCCGACATCCCTCTCATCTTGAGAGAGAAGATAAAAAGACATCCTCGCGTTGTCATTGACCACCTGAGCAACGAAGATTTGTGGGAGATAGCGCGAAGCCTGTCCTCACAGCAGCGGGCTGAAATCCTCGGCGCTCCGAACGGCTACGACTGGCCTTTCCTCTCTCACTCCTCTTCCGAAGCTGACATTCAAAGCGCTTTGGATAAATCATGCTTCGTCATCGTTCACGACACGATGACTCCCATTAATCCGATGTCGGTCACAGAGGCGTTGCTCCCACACAAACCATTTGGCGGCATGCTTTACGTCAACCCAATTCCAGGCGAGCCACCTTGGGATGAAGCGGCTGCTTACCAGCACGAAATGGTTCTCAACGCAATTGAGCGAAGCC
>CAZXHW010001281.1:0-1717 GCA_964639915.1 uncultured Heliomicrobium sp. | reverse complement strand
GCTTCGCGTCCGCTGGCTAAGTCTTCCTGCAAATCGTGCAGTTCGCGGATCGCCAAATCCGCCGTCTTGTCCATCTTGGCTTTGCCGGTCGCAGAGGTTTTTGAACGACCAGCTTGTCCGTACCGACGGTTCAGTTTTGCTTTCGCTTTCTTCTGGTCAATCGCAACGAACTCGTGCAGCAACGTCCAACGCCCGAAATTCAGGTTGCCGTTGAGAGTGAGTATGCGCATCGTGCGTTCATTTATCTCTGGTTGCGGCGGCGCTAACATCGAAAGGACGATGACTGGCGTGCTGCCGTGCATCGCGTACCAGCCATTGGTGGTAATGCTCTCGGCACAAAGTTGATCGCGGATATCCTGGCCTACCATCGGCAACGGCGGCGTAGTGGTGGCCTGCTGGCGGGCCGAAAGAAACAAGGCGCTCCACAGTTGCTCCTGGCTCAAGGTCGTGAACGAGACGGGGCATTCCTGCTGGAATAAGCGAAAGATTTTCTGTGCCTCCTGATACGCTTGCTGTTCCGCCGAGATCAAGCGCGCGACGATGTCGTTCTTGATTCCTTTGCCAATCGCTTTGATTTGATCAAGGAGTCCGATACTGGCTTTCGTGCCGGGTGTTTTCACCCATACGGTGATGCGGGGCAAACGGAAGCGCCCGGTTTGGCATTGGTCGAGCAAATACGATGTACCCAACAAGTGCATCTGTAGTGCCGCAGGGTCAACGGGCGCATCTCCCACCTCTGCCAAATGGTTCAGGATCATTTCACCGGGATCAGGCACGCTCGACAGGCGAAACTGAATGACGGTGCCGACGGGAAGCGTAGAGCGAAACAGCATCGCCCAGCGATTGACTTGTTCCAATAGCGTGACGTCGTGTGCGAATTGTGTTGGATGGGGAGTGAGCAAATAGCCTTTGGTATAACTGCCATCCTTGTTGCGAATGGCGTCTTCATAAAAGCCAAGGGCCTGACAATCGCGCGCGGGTAGTTGGCGCGTGAATTTGTTAGTGATTTGCTGGGGCGCTTTCAGGGCACCCAGTTTGGTGAAGGGGAAGAGGGTTTTGAGTGCGAGTGCGCCGATACCTGCGCCCGCGCCAACCGCTCCAAAGGCGGCGAGTAGTGAAGCATCCATAATTAGTCCTCGTGAGATTTGAGCCAGGGTTGGCGGTAGTGACCGTTATTGACGGCGGCTTTGGTTTTGCTTCGGCCAAAAGTTTCCAATTGGTGTTCCAACCAACGATTCGGCTTGCCGTCGCGGATGAAGCGAAAGACGGCGACCAAAGCTGCCAATGTAAGTATCCCGCCGATTAACGGCAGGGGTAGAGACGTCTTGAAGTCCAACAACATCAGGATGAAAAAGACCGCGACAGCAAAGATGATGGAAAGACCCCAATCTTCGTCGGTGATGCCAAGCCGAAGGAAGGGTTTGAAAATGACGCTACGAATCGGATAACGCATAAGAAAAAAACGGCGGCAGCTTTGCCACCGCCCCAGCGATTTTGGCGAGAGAAATGTAGTTTAGAAGCCAAGGCTGGCTTCTTTGCCATTGGCCATATTGAAAACAAAATGCACGATGCCGCTGATGCCGAACAGCACGAAGGCCGCGATTAAGGGCTTCACCCAGGGCTGATTGTTCATGATGTTGAAGCCCATGATGATGACGCTAATAACCCCGCCGACGCCACACGCCCACTTTAATAACTTGAAGACGCTCGTGATGCC
>CAZXHW010001280.1:0-1717 GCA_964639915.1 uncultured Heliomicrobium sp. | reverse complement strand
ACTGCAAATGCTTCGGGCAATGGTGCTCCGGCGGCTGTGGTGACCAAAGACGGCGTGAACTTCAGCGCTGTGGGCAACGCTGACGGTTCGTCGAACCTGCTGGATGTTGGCGATTATCTGGTGCTGTTTGGAACCGGCCTTCGGAAAGCGTCCGCTTCTTCCGTCCGAATCACAATTGGAGGCCGCGAGGTTCCTGTGCAGTTTATTGGTGCGCAAGGCGGATATGCCGGACTTGATCAAATCAACACGCAGATTCCAGCAGGCGTCAGCGGTTTGGTGGATGTCGCGGTTTCGATCAACGGCAAGCTGGCCAATACCGTAAAGTTGAGAGTTCGATAACTTCGGCAAAACGAAACAACGGCCATTTCAACTTTTCAAGCTCAAGGCTGTGAAGAGTTGAAATGGCCGTTGGCTTTTATGGCAATCAAGTTACCGCGCGAGCTGCAGACTCCGTAAAATTTGCTGAAACGCAGCTTTGTACGCTTCGGCTTCGTCTTCTGGAGCGATCGTGATGATGTAAAACATCCGCTTGTCAGCGGTCACCGTTGTGTAGGTAATGTCAATTTCGGCGACGCCGTTAATTGCCGATGGACCAGCCACAGCCGCTGCCAATGCAGTCTGTCCCGCCAAAGTCGTCTGTTTGA
Organism: uncultured Heliomicrobium sp.; assembly: GCA_964639915.1. GTDB lineage: Bacteria > Acidobacteriota > Blastocatellia > RBC074 > RBC074 > RBC074. The sequence continues at coordinate 1,073 of CAZXHW010001280.1, read as the reverse complement.
TTTGCCCCACAGGTTGGAAATCGGCGTTGGTTTCCAGTTGGCGCTGAATAAAAGCTTGCGTTGCCGAAGTCAGGTCGCCTTGTCGGACAGGCATTGCGCCGACAAAGATTCCGTGTGTAACCATCATCGAATCTTCGCTTTGATTGGGCAGCTTTCCGTAAGCGCCTTTCGGAGCAAAGATGTAATTTGATTGATTGGCTCGCAGCATGTCCCAGTTTCCGGGAATTTGCAGCGCGAAAGAATTATCTTCTGATTGAAAGCCTTTGAAGGGAGTCGCCGGGCGTGGAGGACGCGTTCCGAGTTCAAGATTGGCCGGGTCTTTGCCGATGCGGCGAAGCTGGCTGTTAGCGCTCATTTGCGGTGTTTGACCGGTTAGCCGGGCTTTGACCTGTTCAAATTCCGGTGTTGTGTGAACCGGGTTTGCAGCAACAGGCAAGGTCTTGATTTCGGCCAAAATGTATTCGATACGGTTACCCGGATCCGGATGGTCGCTGAGCATTTCAGGGATACGTTGACCGCCTTCTGCCTGAAGCGTTTTGAAGAAATTGGCCATATCGCGCGGGTCGTATCCGGCTTCGGCCAGAATACGCGCGCCTTCAATGTCGGCTTGTTTTTCTGCCGTGCGTCCGTTTTTTAGAAACATCAGGTTGGCGCCAAGTCCACCGATGGCACTGACCGCTCCGCCGAGATCATTGTTTTCACCACCAGAAGCGATGGTGCCTAAAATCCCCAAGCCCAATTGAGCGATTCGCTGTTTGGACGCTTGATTGGTTCCATGGCGCAAAGCTGCGTGTGCAATTTCGTGTGCCATAACTCCCGCCAGTTCGCCTTCGTTGCGCGCGGCAGCAATGGCTCCCGCATTGACGAACAAAAAGCCGCCCGGTAATGCAAAGGCATTGATCTCTTTCGTCGCCACAGTGCGGAATTGATAAGGGAATTTTTCGCCCGCAGCTTTCGACGCCAACTTTGTGCCGAGCTGGCTAACATAATTCGAAATTTGAGGATCATTCAGCATCGGCGTTTCACGTAAAATTTGTTCTGCCGATTGCTTGCCAATCTCAATATCCTGTTCG
>CAZXHW010001279.1:0-1720 GCA_964639915.1 uncultured Heliomicrobium sp. | reverse complement strand
GACGAATTTGGAAATGACTCCGGAGTAAGGCGAGGTCGGGTCTTGGCGCGGGCCAAACACATTGAAATAACGCAGCGAGACGGTTTCCAGGCCATAAACACGTGTAAATGTCTGGCAGTAAAGTTCGCCCACGATTTTTGCCGCCGCGTAGGGCGAAAGCGGGTTCGGCATCATGGTTTCCGTTTTCGGCAGCACTTCCGTATCGCCGTACGCTGAACTGGACGCGGCAAACACCAATCGTTTTACTCCTGCATCGCGCGCAGCCATCAGCACATTGAACGTGCCGTTGACGTTGACGTCGTGGCTGAGCTGCGGATCGGCAACGGAACGAGGAACCGACGGAATTGCCGCTTCGTGATAAACAACATTCACGCCTTCTGTGGCTTGCCGGATGGCGGTGTAATCCCGAATGTCGGCTTCGATAAATTCAATTTTCCCAGTCAAATGTGTCAGGTTTTCGCGTTTGCCGGTCATAAAATTGTCCAGCACCCGCACGCGATCACCGCGTTTGACCAAGGCCTCGGCAATGTGCGAACCGATGAACCCCGCACCGCCTGTAACTAGATATAACTTTTGATCTCCCACTGTTGTGAACTTCCTTTCTTTATTTGAAGCGCGTCGGGGAGGTTGCGCTATGGCCTAACTTTCAATTGCTTCAGCCGGGGATTCGGAAACAAACGTTTCCTTGGCGCGTTGCGCCGCTGCTTCGTACCAATAAACGTAAATCGTAAATCCTGCCAGCACCGCTGCGCTGGCAGCCAAAATCGAGATTCGCACCCAGTCAACCGCCGCTGCGGCAACAAGATTTCCGGCAAAGGTGTAAAGCACGCCGCCAGCTCCAAGCAATATGCTCAAACCAAAATACGTGAGCGTGACACGGCGATGGCTTTGCCCGGCAATCACCAGTCGCTGGTAAAGATGTGTGCGATGCGCTTCCCAAAGTTTTTCGCCTCGGCGAGCGCGACGAATCAACGTAAAAATTGTGTCGTACAGGAACGTGCTCAAAATCAACAATACGGCAATAAACGGCACAGGATGTTCGCCGCTGTTGGCTGTCACCGTCGCAAAGGCCGCCAGCACATAACCAATGAAAAGACTGCCGACATCACCCATGAAAATTTTAGCGGGAGGGAAATTGTGCGCCACAAAACCCAAGCAAGCCGCCGCCAGCATCAAACAGCCAGCGCCGATCAACCGGTGACCAGTGCCAAAGCTGACTGCGGCCAGCGCTAAACTGTAAATAACGCCTACGCCGCCTGCCAAGCCATCAATTCCATCCATGAAGTTGAACAGGTTGCTGAACCCCGTCATCCAGAGGATGGTCATGACCGCTCCCAGAATTGCGCCGACTTCCCATAAACCGGCAAACGGGATGTGCAGATATAAAAAGGTCACCCCGCTCCACAATGCGATCAAGGCGGCAGCCAGTTGCCCCAGATATTTTGCCAGCGGCCCTATGCGGCGCATGTCATCCACCAGACCGACTCCGGCGATGATGACGTAACTAACCAGCGCAAACCCGAATTTCAGCGCCAGCAGCCAATTTGTTGACGCGCCGATCAGCATCACCCACAACAAAGGCAAAATAATGACAAACGCAGCCACGATACCCAGCCCGCCCATTCGCGGCGTTGGTTGCGTGTGCGAACTGCGCGCGTTCGGCATATCCAGGGAACGAAACCAGGCCGGAGCTGTCGCCAGCCACCCGGTTACCAGATAG
>CAZXHW010001278.1:0-1726 GCA_964639915.1 uncultured Heliomicrobium sp. | reverse complement strand
ATTCGTTTCCAATCGCAGCGGCGAATACGAAATCTGGGTGTATTCCACTCAGAACAACGAAATTCGTCAGGTCACCCGCAGCGGTAAAGTTACTGGTGGATTGAGTTGGGCTGCTGACAGCAAACAGGTTGTCTTCAACACAACAGCGACAGCCAGCGAAGCCAGCGGTATTGCGATGGCAAACGTCGAAAGTGGAAGCTTTCGCGTGTTAACCGACAAGGGCGATTTTAATGGATCGCTTTCCGTGCGCAGCGACCGTATGTTATTTACTTCGACGCGCGACGGCGACGCGGAACTTTATCTGCTCAATGTCGGCTCTGGCTCGGTTGAACGGTTGACGTTCAATATGGGAATGGATGATGGGGCAGTTTTCGTGACTGAACCGGTTCGTCTGGCAAGACCAACGCGCTAAATTGGCGTCGAGTGGCTTAATCAAGTCTTTGGAAAGGACGCAAGGAAAAATCTCATGCAGATGCAGACCAGTACCCCGAAAATAGTCACCAAAGAGCAGGCTTCATTCACCGAACTGCTCGACAATACGGAAGGCATCATTCTCGATCTGGAGAACCTTCATTATTACACCCTAAACGCCGCCGCCGTTTATCTGTGGAAACAGTTGCGCTCCGGTTCGGCCAATACGATTGAAAGTCTGACCGCAGCATTGGCGACTTCGTTCAACCTAAACGCCGATCTGGCGGAACTGGACGCGAGAGCGTTTTTGGATGAACTGGAAGGCAATGGCCTGGTTTTCTACTCGGATTACGGTGTGACGGTTTCAAACCGTGCGTTGGCCGAAATCAACGGCGAACTGCCAACATATGAACCGCCGCAACTGAAACTGTCGAATTCACTGACACAAGTCACGCTTTCTGGCTCTTCAACAATTGCGACGAACGCCATTGGCGGCTAATTTCATTGCGGATTTTGATTGCGGATTGCGGTAGTTCACCGCAATCCGCAATCTCAAATTCGCGATCCGCAATCAAGTATGCCTGCCATTACGCTGGCGATTTGCGGTACTCGGGTTTCACTCTCGGCTCGCTCGCCGCGTCTTGTTCGCCTTTTCGCCGACTACTTCCGCTACTACGATCCGCGCAGCTTTTCTTCTTCTGAAGCGCCAAAGCCTCCGGCAACAAATCCTGCTTCTCATATCAATATCGAATTGCGCATGCGGGACAAGTTGCCTTCTCGCGAAATTCTCATTCCGCCAACCGCAGAGCTCTTTTCCCAAACCGGAGTTCTTTCGATGTGGATTGAAAAGGAAAGCGAATCCACAATTCGGAATTCGCAATCCGCAATCTTTTCAGGGCGCGTTTACTTTCACGTTGGCGTTGCCGCGTTTCGCGTTGAAGTCGAATCAGGGAAAATCGTTGGACTGGTCACGCCCGAAGCAATGCAGTATCCGCACATTCTGGCAAATACGTACGCGCTGTTTGCTCTATTGCTGATGCTTCGTTCGCGAAACCTGTACCATTTGCATGCAGCGGCCATCGTTTCTCCATCGGATGAATTGTGGTTGGTGTGCGGCGCGCAACGGGCAGGAAAGACTACGCTGACGACAGCACTGGGACTGGCAGGCTGGCGACCGGTTTCGGATGACTCCCTTTTGGTCGGCAGAGACGAAACGTCGGCTTTTCTAACGCCGCTGAAAAAGTACTTTCACGTTGGCGATGAGCTTTTTCGCCGCTGGCTGAAACTGAACGAAGCGAAGAAGCATCATCAATAT
>CAZXHW010001277.1:0-1731 GCA_964639915.1 uncultured Heliomicrobium sp. | reverse complement strand
ATCACGGCGCGCGAGACGCCCTAACTCGTCTGGCCGAAAAACCGCATTGAGCTTGTCCGCAACAGCAACCTGGAAGTATGACTTTGTTGGGGTCTCCATGTTCCCTTTAGAGCTAACATAGATGGCTGAATAGGCCAGTTTCAAGATATGTGTTTTGCCAGTTCCGTTTTCACCAACGATGACATTCAAACCTGGCACGAACTTTAGATTCGCCTCCTTAAAAGCCGTAAAATTCTTCAATTCTAGCGATTCAAGCATTGACTGACTTCCCTTGTTACTCAAATAGTATGCGTTGGATTGTGATGATGAAGACTGACCTTAGCGCGAGATAGGCACCAGAGGCAAGAAAAGCGCAGCAAAAACGTAGAATGATCCGAAAGAACATCCCTTGTCCCGCCACGCAGCCTGGAACGTAAGCTGTATCTGCAATTCCAACCGCCGGTTGTTCACCGCCTTCGAAAAAGCGAAGTTACCACCGGCTAGCTGGTTAGCCTGACCGAACAGTCGCAGACGTGAGGTTACCGCTGCCACGCATTTCGCGCTGACGCATGCCTGCTGGCTCATCACTTATCCGGCGGTGGGACACGCGGCAGCGAAGTGGGGAGCGTCTATTACCTTCACCGCCGCAGGGATCGTGTGCCTGCTGGCCACAGTCGCTGCCAAGTTCTTCGGCAAGGATGCGCCTGGAGCGCACACGCGCAGACGCGATTTAGCGCAGGCGTGATCGCCCTGCCGATATTGATTTCGCGCTCATGATTGTTTCCTCCCGCTTGTAGATGAACAGCCGATTTCGCTACTCCGTAGTGCATAAGACTGCGGCTGCTCAGTCGCGAAAGGCCAGCAAGCGCAGCCCGTTCGCCACCACGAGCAGTGTGCTGCCTTCGTGTAGGACGACGGCTTCGCTGATCTCTACCCATCCGAATATCGCGGCCACGATCAGGACCGCGCTCACGCCCAGAGCGATGACCAAGTTCTGGAAGATGACGCCGCTGGCGGTGCGCGCCAGCTTGACGGCGAAGGGCAAACGACTCAGGCTTTCGCTCATCAGCACCAGGTCGGCGGTTTCGAGCGCGGCATCCGATCCTGTGCCGCCCATCGCAATACCGACACTGGCCGCCGCCAGCGCCGGAGCGTCATTCACGCCGTCGCCCACCATCGCCACGCCGCCTTCCTTCGCCAGCTTGCGCAGTTCTTCGACTTTGCCTTCGGGCATCAGCGGCGCGCGCGCTTCGTCAATGCCGACCTGCGCGGCAATCGCTTTGGCCACGAGTTGATTGTCGCCTGAAAGCATAATGTTGCGCCGGATTCCAATCTTGTGCAGCGCCGCAAGCGCGTCTTTCGCTTCGGGGCGCAGCGTGTCGGCGACGCCGAGCACGCCCAGAAAATGCCCGCCGCGTTTGACGACCATCGTCGTTTGTCCCGCGGCTTCGAGTTGTTTCGTCATCGCAGCGATGTTTTCCGGTACTGCTTCGTCGTCGTAGAGCGCGAGATTGCCGACCATCACGGTTTCGCCGTTGACCACGGCGCGCAATCCTTTGCCGTGGACGGCTGCCGTGCTTTCGGCGGCGGCTGCTTCGACGCCGCGTTCACGCGAGCCTTCGATGACGGCAATAGCGATTGGGTGTGAAGAGTTGGCTTCGGCGGCAGCGGCGGCGGCGAGCAGGTCTTTTTCTGCCACGTCAGGGGCGGGGGAAACCGTGATCAGTCGCGGCTTGCCGATGGTCAGCGTGC
>CAZXHW010001276.1:0-1733 GCA_964639915.1 uncultured Heliomicrobium sp. | reverse complement strand
GTAAGTTAGTCTGTGGCGCGGCATTTTATGAGCCACTTCTCTTAAAAAGTAAAACGTCATTATGAAAATAATTGTTTGTCTGAAACAGATTCTCGATCCGGAGATTCCCGCCCGCGATTTCCGCGTGGACGCCGAAAAACGCGAAGCCGTTCGTGGTAATGCCAATCTTGTCACCAACATCTTTTGCGAAAATGCGCTGGAAACGGCGCTGCAATTCCGCGAAAAGTCTGCACCCGACGCCAAAATCACCGCACTGATTTTTGGAGCCGACGGCGCGGAAGATTCGCTTCGGAAAGCTTTGGCAATGAAAGCCGATAGCGCCGTGCTAGTGACGAACGACGGCGTGGTGAACCCCGATCCGCTGGCTGTGGCGCAGGTGTTGGCCGCATCAATCCGCAAACTCGGCAGCTTCGATCTGGTGATGGTCGGGCGCGAATCCGGCGATTGGGGCGTAGGCCAAACCGGCGGTCTGTTGGCGGAAGAGCTTGGCTGCGCATCGGTTTCGTTTGTGGACAGCATTGAAAAGAACGGCGACGGTTTATTGTTAAAACGCCAAACTGACAACGGCTGGGAAAAAGTCGCAGCACAATTGCCGTTGGTTATCACCGTCACCAACAACGATCAAAACGTCCCGCGCATTCCGAAAACCCGCGATATTATGATGTCTTCGCGCCAACCGATCACAAAACTGACGTTGGAAGACCTTGGCGGCAATCAGAATTGGGCCGCCGAAATCCGCGCGGGCGGCGGTTATTACGACATCGTCGAACTGGCGATCCCGGTCAAAGACATCAACTGCGAATTCGTCGGCGGAGACACCTTGGAACAGAAAGTCGAACAACTGGCGCAAAAGATTCTTGAAGTCACTCGCGCGCTGTAATTGCCATCGAAACCCTCAGGAGGCGAAATGAAACGACTGATTGCTTACTCGCTGATTGCCACAATCATCTTTTCGTTGACCGTCGAAACTACGCCTGCGCTTTCGCAAAGCAAAGCTTCCGGCTTGCCCACAGCCAAACCGGAAGACGTGGGCATGTCGTCCGAACGGCTGGCGCGCATTCGCACAGGGATGCAACGTTACGTGGACAAAGGTTTGGTTCCTGGTGTGGTGACAATGGTGGCCCGGCGAGGCAAAGTCGTTCATTTGGAAGCCATCGGTTCGCGCGATGTTGAAAGCAAACAGCCGATGACGACAGACACGATTTTCCGCATTGCTTCGATGACCAAACCGATTGCTTCGGTCGCGTTGATGATGTTGTACGAAGAAGGCCATTTTCTGCTCAACGACCCGATTGCGAAGTTCCTGCCTGAATTTACGGACATGAAAGTCGCGGTTCCGGCTTCGGGCGAAGACCGCATTGGCGTTCCATACAAACTTGTTTCGGCTGCGCGGCCCATCACCTTCAAGCATGTGCTGACGCATACCGCGGGTTTTGCCAACAGTTATCGCGGAATCACGCTGCCCGAATTCACCAAAAACTTTCAGCAAGCGCGCAAACCCGGCGACACGGTTGGCGATGCCATGAAGCGGCTGGCGGCGCTGCCGCTGAACTTTCATCCGGGTGATGCTTGGGAATACGGAAACGCGACTGATGTGGTTGGCCGATTGGTCGAAGTCATTTCCGGCATGACGCTGGACGAATTTCAGCAGAAACGTATCTTCGCGCCGCTGAAAATGACCGACACGCATTTTTACCTGCCACAATCGAAGCTCAATCGCTTTGCCGCTGTTT
>CAZXHW010001275.1:0-1734 GCA_964639915.1 uncultured Heliomicrobium sp. | reverse complement strand
ACGTATCGAAGGTGACTCGCGCACTCCGACCGGCACGGGAGAGCACAGTTCAACCGCCGTCATATCGTGCGAGACGAACACAATCGTCATCCCGTTGCGGCGAAGCTCTTCGATGCGCTGAAGGCATTTGCTTTGAAACGACGCGTCGCCAACCGCCAGCACTTCGTCCACCAGCAAAATGTGCGGATTGATGAACGCCGCCACGGCAAATCCCAGCCGCACGTACATTCCTGAGGAATATCGTTTGACCGGCGTATCAATGAAGCGCTCGATTTCAGCGAATTCGACAATTCGGTCAAACTTCTGGCGAACGTCCGCCTGTCGCATTCCCATGATCGAACCGTACAGGAAAATGTTCTCGCGTCCCGAAAGTTCCGGATGAAAGCCCGCGCCGACTTCGATCAGTGACGCCACCGAACCGCGCACCGTCAATTTGCCGTAAGTCGGATAAATAATCCGTGCCAGCAATTTCAGCAGAGTGCTTTTGCCGGAACCGTTCGGCCCGATGAAGCCAACCGCCTCGCCTGCTTCGATTTCCAGGTTGACTTCGCGCAGAGCGAAAAACTCATCCGTTTCGCCTGAACCATTCCGCGAAAACAGCCGCATGAAATCTTCACGCAACGACCGCGCGCCAAGCTGGCTCAGCCGGTAGCGTTTGGAAATGTTGTCGAGCGTGATGATTTTCATTGGGAGTTGGGAGTTGGGAGTTGGGAGTTGGGAGTTGGGAGCGCTTTGATTGCCATCTCCCATCTCCTAACCCCTGTCTCCCGTTAAACTATGTCTGCGAATTCGCGTTCCAGGTGTTTGAAATATTTGTATCCAAGCCAAACCAACAAGCACGAAACTGACGCTGCTAGCAGCAGGTAACTTAGTTGTGGCGATTGTTGCTGCAAAATCGTTCGGCGGTATCCGTCAATGATCGCAGCCATCGGGTTTAGCGAAAAATACCAGGCTCGCCAACGCTGCGGCACAACCGAAGCCGGATACAGAATCGGCGTAACGAACATCCAGATTTGAATCACAAGCGGCAACGTATGCCGCACGTCGCGGTACAACACCGTAAAAGCCGACAGCAACAAGCTGACTCCGACAGTAAACAGAATTTGAATCGCCACAATTGGAATCAAATAAAGCAGGTTCCAGGTTGGCGGCACCCGGTAAACAATCAGCAGCAGGATGAACGCCGCTGCCGCGATCAGGAAATCCAGAAATGCCGCCAGCACAGCCGCCAGTGGAATGACTTCGCGCGGAAAGTAAATTTTGGTGATGATGTGCGAATTGGCGATCAGGCTTGGAATGGAAGACGACAGCGAAGTTGAAAAGAACATCCACGGCAACAAGGCTGCATACGAAAAGAGCGGGTAAGGAATCCCGTCGCTTTCAATTCTCGCAAACCACGAAAAGAAAACTGTAAACACCACCATCAGCGACAACGGTTGCAACACAGCCCAGGCCACACCAAGCACGCTTTGTTTGTAACGCACCTTGATTTCGCGCAGCGTCAGCAGCCACAGCAATTCACGATGCCGGCACAATTCCCGCGCGTGGCCGAGCAGGCTGTCACTCCACTCGATATGATTTTCGAGCGCGGGTTCAGGCTGAATACGGCTCAACTCTTTTTTCGTAATGTTACTACTGGACGTGTTCAAAATTTTTCAGGGGGTATTCGGCGAGCAGCATGCGGCATTCCTGAATCACGTTGTTCAAGTAAGTCTGGTCAATTTCAAAGTTGAA
>CAZXHW010001274.1:0-1735 GCA_964639915.1 uncultured Heliomicrobium sp. | reverse complement strand
AATCACCGCTCCATTTTGCGGAATGGTGGCGACGGTTTTGATCAGGTTGCGATTGTTTTTGGCAATCCAGATGGTGGTTTTGCCCGGCTCGCCTTCCGCAGATGTGATTTCCACTTTGAAAGCGTCAAACGTTCCCGCCGGAACAGTCACTTTTTCCGATGCCGTGACTTTTAACTGTTTCAGCGTCGCGATTTGTTTTTGCAGGTCGAAATTGCGAAACGTTGTCGAATAACCATCCGCCAACGGCAAAGCTCCGATGACCGAATAGCTGCCGGCTCCGTCGGCGAACAGTGCGCCGCCAGTGTCGGCTGCGATCGGTCTGGCTTGACCGCCGATGTTGATTGCGCCGTTGGCCTTGTTGGCTTTGAACTCCACATCTATTGCTGCTGGCCCTTGTTTGATCGAACGTTTGGTCACCACCAGCGTGCCTTTTTCGATGGTCGTCACGTCACTGACTTCACCTTGCGGCGTTTTGGCAATCTCGCTGGCCAGCCAGGCGCCACCCTGTTCTTTGATTTCAGTCGTGGTCGTCATTTCCATTGTCTGGCCCGCAAGTTCCATCTTGGCCTTGTAATTCAGCTTGATCGGTTTCAAGTCCACTGCCGGTTTCGGCGCAGTCGCAGAAGCGGCAGAAACGGTTTTGGGTTTTTCGACTGTCTTTACGTCAACCGTGATTTCTTTCAGCCTTGCGCTGACTTCCGGTGTCGCGCCTTCCTGAAAACGTCCGCCTAAATGTTTGGCCAGAAACTTTTCAGCCGCAGCGAACATCGCCATATTGTTGACTGGACGCGCGAAACCGTGGCCTTCGTCCGGCGCGACGATGTATTCCACCGCAAAGCCTCGATCACGAAGCGCGATCACGATTTGATCCGATTCCGCTTTCTTGACGCGCGGGTCATTTGCCCCCTGAATCACCAGTAACGGAGATTTGATTTTCGTCGCGGAATTCAGCGGCGATTGCCGTTCCAGTTGCGCGCGGCCTTCGGCGGTTCCAGGATCACCCATTCGTTCGTTGAAGATTTTCCGTCCAGCTTCCCAGTACGGCGGAATCGAAGCCAACAAGGTAATCAGATTCGATGGGCCAACGATGGAAACTCCAGCGGCATAAACATCCGGCGTGAACGCCAGTCCTGCAAGCGTCGCGTACCCGCCGTAACTGCCACCCATAATGCCAATACGTTTGGGATCGGCGATGCCTTGCGCGACCATTGCTTTGACGCCCCAGGTCAGGTCGTCCTGCATTTTCTCGCCCCACTGTTTGTTTCCGGCGTTCAGGAATTTTTTGCCGTAACCAATGGAACTGCGGAAGTTCGGCTGCAGCACTGCGTAACCACGATTGGCCAAAAACTGCGCGTACGGGTTGTAACCCCACGAATCGCGTGCCCAAGGTCCGCCGTGCGGAAACACAATCATCGGCAAATTCTTTCCGGTTGAACCTTTCGGCAGTGTCAGGAAAGCGGGAATCTGCGTTCCATCGGACGACGCATAGGTGATGGCTTTCATCTCCGCCAACTGTTCGCGCGGCAGTTTGTCGAAAACGCGATATTGCAGCGTCAGTTTTTTGGTGGTGCGGTCAAACAGATAAGCTTCGCCGGGTTCGGTGTCGCTGCTGGCGGAAATCTTCCAGAGTTTTTCGTCCGCCGATGAAGAATCAAACGAAATGTCGCGGTTGGGCAGCTTGCTTTGCAGCAGTTTGTAATCGGCTTCGTATTCCTTGTCGCGCCAATAAATCCGC
>CAZXHW010001273.1:0-1739 GCA_964639915.1 uncultured Heliomicrobium sp. | reverse complement strand
TGGTTTCCAGTATTTACGGTATGAATTTTCAATTTATGCCGGAACTCGGCGCGCATTACGGTTACGTCGGTGCGCTGTCCGCAATGCTGGTGATCGGATTGGCGCTCTACCTTTACTTTCGCAAAATCAACTGGCTATGAAGCGGAACAAAACGGCCAGACGCTGGCTGAGAAAACGAAAACGCGCTGTTAAAGGCGGTTTGGCCAAACTGGTGGCATTGACCGGCGACAGCGAATCGAAGCCTGATCCCAAGCCGATTCCTCCACTGCCTCAGGAATCTCCCTTCAATGATTCCGGCATACTTCGTCAGGACGCAGCGGCCTTTCGACTTCCGCATGCGTTGGCCGAAGCCAGTGAGCGCGAGCAACACGACTGGATGCCCAGCGGCTTTGTCATTTTAGTCGTTGTTCTGGCAATTCTTTTTATCGCCATCATTGCCTGGCATGTTTCTGAAATGCCTCCAGCGAAGTAACCAAATCCGTCAACGCCTGCCAAGTTTTTGCCCGAACGCGGCCTCGTGCTACCATCCAATTTCGTTACCCGGCTGAAAACTTTCTCCATTCAAAAGGAAACTTCAATGACACGGCGAGCGATTTATCCCGGCACATTTGACCCGTTGACCAACGGTCATCTGGACATCATTTCGCGCGCCTGCAATCTGTTTGATGAAGTGATTGTCGCGCTGCTGGTGAACCCCGGCAAAAATCCAATGTTCACCGTGCCGGAGCGCGTCGAAATTCTGAATGAAGTTCTGAAGCCTCAACTCCCGCAAATTTCCATCGAAACCTTTGAAGGACTGCTGGTGGAGTACTGCCGCCAGCGTAAGGCCAGCGCCATCATTCGCGGCGTGCGCTCCATCAAAGATTACGAATATGAATTGCCCATGGTTTTGATGAACCGGCGGCTGAACCCGGATGTCGAAACCGTTCTGCTAGTCGCTTCGGAAGAAAACAGTTATGTCAGTTCCAGCTTGATCAAAGAAGTTTTCACGTTGGGCGGTTCGATTGATGGATTGGTTCCCGACCTTGTGATCGAAAGAATGCGTCAGTACCGCGACCGGTAGGAAGCGGCTTTTCCTCAATAAAAATGAACTCAACAGCTACACCCACAATTGCATTCCCGGCTTCAACGCGAGCCCAAAAAACACACTTGTCTTCCACGGCAGCCGTCGTGATGGCGGCGGACAAGTTGCGCGCGCAAGGCATCACCGTCATTGACCTGGGCGTAGGCGAACCTGACTTCCCAACGCCGGAACACATCAAAAACGCAGCCAAGCGCGCGCTGGACGAAAACTTCACCAAGTACACAACTTCCGCAGGCATTTTGCCGTTGCGCCAAGCGGTTTGCGATTACATCAATTCCAACTTCGGTTCGGATTACACGCCGGATCAATGCTGCATCACGGTTGGCGGCAAGCAGGCGATTTTTGGCGGCGTGGTTTCGTTGATCAATCCGGGCGACGAAGTATTACTGGAAAATCCCTGCTGGGTGTCGTTTCCTGAAATCGTCAATTTCGCCGAAGGCAGCAACGTGATGATTGACACCGAAGCAACGGACTTTCATCTGACTGCCGAACTGGTCAAAGCCACCGTCACGCCGAAATCAAAGCTGCTGATCATCAATTCGCCGTCAAACCCGACAGGCCGTGTGATTGATCCAGCGGAATTCCGAAAGATCATCGAGGTTTGTGTCGAGCGCGGGATGTGGGTGATTTCGGACGAATGCTACCTGCAATTTGT
>CAZXHW010001272.1:0-1741 GCA_964639915.1 uncultured Heliomicrobium sp. | reverse complement strand
CGCCAATTCATCATCGCCAAGTTGTTGACTTAAGATCGGATAAGAAATCTCACTCTGTTGACGTTCAAACTCAAAGATCAGGTGAAAAAGTTTTTCGGTCCTGAGGCCGAAATAGTCTTCTTCAGCCATTTTCAAGCTCATCTGCCTCCGAACAGGCTGGCATGCGAGCAAAATTTCAAGCAATTTTCGCTCCGCCGGTTTCACAGAGATGCTGGCAACAGCAGCGTGATCACTAACTTTGTCCTGTCGCGCATCAGCAGCCTTACGAAATTCCTGGCGGATGAGTTTACTGTCAATTTTCAAGCGGTCAGCGATTCGCTCAAACTGCTCAGCGCGTTCAATGCGGTCTTTGACCAACTTTAAATACGGCAGAATTGCGTTAATCGTTTCGACTTTACCTGTGGGACGGGTTTGGTCATTTGCGCCGACAGCCTGTTCAACTATGTAGTCCAGAAAAGGTTGGGAAGTCTTGAGCAATCGTAAATATCCATCAGCGCCGCGCGCTCGGATGAACTCGTCCGGGTCTAAGTTGTCCGGCAAGGTCAGCACGTTGACCTTAAACCCTTCACCCAACAGTAATTCCAGACTTCGTTTTGTCGCCGCTACCCCCGCCGAATCCGGATCAAAATTTACAACAATCTTTCGCGTATAGCGCCCCAACAACCGCGCCTGATTTTCCGTCAATGCCGTCCCCAGACTTGCCACTAGGTTTCGGACCCCTTCCTGAAACGGAATCAGAAAATCCAGATACCCTTCGACCAAAATGGCAAAATCCTTGTTTCGGATCGAATCGCGGGAATAGCTAAGCCCAAATAAATGCTGGCCTTTCGTGTACACAGAAGTTTCCGGCGAATTTAGATATTTTGGCTCGCCGTCGCCGATAATTCGTCCACCAAATGCGACAACCCGCGATTGGGTGTCACAAATTGGAAACATCAGCCGCCCGCGAAACCGGTCATAAAAACCGCCTGCATCTTTCAGCGTCACCAAGCCGCTACGCTCGATTTGTACTGTCGAAGCTCCGCGCGAGCGCAAAAAACTGCTCATTGCGTCCCAACTATTTGGTGCATATCCGAGCCGAAACTGTTTTCGGGTCGCTTCGGTAATGCCGCGTCCTTCCAGATAGGCCAGCCCGCGTCGGCCTTCGGCAGTTTCGGTCAAGTTTTGTTCAAAGAACTCATTCGCCCAGGCGTTCAATTGCAGCAAATCAGCCCGTTGCCGGTCGCGCTCTTCGTAGTTCCGTTGGTCATCAGCGACAACCGGAACGGCAATACCACACTTTTCGGCAACAGTTTTGACGGCTTCGGGAAACGGCGCGCCTTCAATTTCCATCACGAAGGTGACTGCATCCCCGCCTTTGCCACAACCAAAGCACTTAAAAAGACCTTTTGACGGATTGACGCTGAAACTTGGCGTCTTTTCGTTATGAAAAGGGCAACACGCCCAATAATTATTCCCCTTCTTTTTCAGCGAAACATAATCGCCGACGATCTTCAGAATGTCGGCTTGATTTCGCAACTCCTCGCTAAAACCGCGCGGGATTTTCATAACAAGACAATCTTCGTGAGCCGACTGCTTTTTGCTAGGCTGCGCCACCGACCTTCTTTTCGGCTTTCATTCTGATAAGCACTATATATTGAGTAGACTTACCAGCCACGGGACGCGTATACAATTCCAGGTTAGATTCCGACCTCAACAGTGTATAGACACTCTCAAAGTGTCGTATATCAAGAATCACCTG
>CAZXHW010001271.1:0-1742 GCA_964639915.1 uncultured Heliomicrobium sp. | reverse complement strand
CCAGCCATCGGCTCAGCGGTTTCCGGTCGTCGTGCAAAATATAAGAAGACAGCCAGTCGGTTTTCCCTGCTACCTGAACCCGCTGCGTATGTCCATCGTCAACGTAATGAGCCTTTTCGCGACGATATAAAACTTTGCGTGGCGGATAAAGAGTACCGCGCAGCGGCTTTCCAGAAATGCAGTATTTGAATTTTGCCCAATAAGCATTGGTCGAAGCGGATGGGACAAGATGTTGAATTTCTTCTGCTAGCTCGTCGGACAATACGTAATCCGCATCCAGCGAAAGCACCCATTCGGTAGTAATTTGTGCCAACCCAAAATTGTCCTGACAAGCAGCGGTGTCAAAAGTTCTTTGGTAAACCTGGACTTGCGGATAAGAGCTCAATATGTGCATTGTCTCGTCCGTGCTGTAACTATCAATCACAACAATTCTTTTTGCCCAGCCAAGCTGCCCCAACGTGCGATGAAGGTTTGGCGCTTCGTTGTAGGTCAAAATCAGCGGGGTTATGGTTTCTGCAATTGATTCCGCCATTCGCGACAATTCCCCAAATCAGTGCATAAAACGTTTAGACAGGATGACCAGGATTATTCAGAATCGTGATTCGCTGGATAAAGCGTGATTAGATGTTACGCGATGTTGAATCAAGCAAAGCATCGATTACTTCTTTGTCCCGATAGGGACATTTGAGATTAGCCCGGCGATTCATCGCCGGGTAGGGCGGTGTTTTCTGCCGCGTCCTGTAAGGACGCTTGAATCTTGCGCTGGCCGGAACTCAAGCGTCCCTACAGGACGCCGATTCATTCGCCACTTTTCCCGGCAGTGAACTGCCGGGCTACTGTCAAACCGTCCCCGCTGGGACGAAAACCAGGGCAAGCCCCAAGCATTTTGTTATCGCGTAACATCAGTTCAAAACTCTGTCTCAATTTTGTTTGGCTCGATTTACCAATGATTGATATACGCGAATCAGTTCAGCGGCAACCGTTTCGGACGCAAAACTGTTCGCCAGCTTCCGCCCGTTATTCCCCCTTCGTTGGCGTTCTTGTTCGTCACTCAAAGCTTCTTTCAATGTTTCGGTCAGATTTTCAGGATTCGACGAAGTTACCCAGCCAGCTCCGGCGGTTGCGATTTCAGCCGCCAGGTTAACTTGCGGGCTGACCAGCACGGGCACTCCACAAGCCATTGCTTCGACCAGGGAAATGCCGAAGTTTTCCTGATAAGACGGCAGCGCAAGCAATGCGGACGCTTGAAGCGCCTGAAATTTGCGCTTGCCTTCCAGCCAGCCGACAAAACGGACATCGCCGTTCAGCCCATTGCTTTCAGCAAGTTTTTTCAATTGATCAACATAGACGGCGTCACCATCGCCCGCAAAGACCAGATGCCAGTCGCTGAATGCGCTCTGCTTTTTCAAAGCTGCGAACGAATCAATCAAGAGTTCGTAGCCTTTTTTCGGGTGAATGCGCGATAGCGCCAGAATGTATCGGGCTCCGACCGGAAGCCGGTCAATCTCAGTATTGGAAGCCCCGTCTTGTAACGCGGCCTGGCCCAGATCAATTCCGTTGGGAATGACGACGCCGTTTATCAAACCCAGTTCGGATTCCACCAATCGTTTTTCTTCGGCAGTGGTGTAATGAATGGCGGCAGCACGACGCAGCATTTGTTTGACGCCAAAATGCCAGAACAATTGTTTGCGAAATTGTTTTTGTTTCAGGCTCCACGGATCGAGCGTGCCCAAAGGTCGCAC
>CAZXHW010001270.1:0-1762 GCA_964639915.1 uncultured Heliomicrobium sp. | reverse complement strand
GAAATGGAACACGGATGACACAGACGAAATCCGCAGCCCGTTGGTGCATAACGAATACCTGGAAATTTTTGTTGAACTTGGCCTGATTGGCTTGCTGTTGTTTGGCGCGTTCTGGCTGCAACTCGGCTGGCGATTTTGGCAATGGCGGTTGCTAAATCCGGAAAACGCGCATTGGATTTTAGGAGCCTTGCTGGGAATCATCGCCTTCAGCATCAGTTCGATGTTCAGCTCGTTTTCCTTCCGCTACACGCCCGGAGTTCTGATTGTCGCTTGTGTGATCGCCATAGGCTTTGGCTTTGCGAACCGTGGCAGTAGCCCGGCTGTGGACGAGGGCTTATCGTCTGAAGATGGCAAACAAATCGCTTTGCCCAAGATTGCAGCTTTGGCGCTTGCCGCAATCAGCCTAATCGTTTGTCTGGTCTTTACCGCACGAGCCTACAATGTCTATGCCAGCCAATTGCTGCAAGGCCGCGCCACGCTCAGAACTGAAGCCCTGGATTTTTCCTTTTATCCAGACAAACCCGGCGACAACGAACGCCTGGAACGTCGCTACCAACAGGTTTTGGAACTGGATTCTGAAAACACGGGCGCGCATTTCGGTTACGGCTTGCTGCTTTACCAGATGAAGCGTCCTGCCGACGCCATCCCGCAATTGGAAAAGGGAATGAAAGGCGGATACAACCGCAGCTTTGGCTACATTGCGCTGGCGTTTGCGCACGAACAGGCAGGCAATCTGGCGCGCGCGACGGAACTGATGCGCGAATGCGTGGCGGCGTACCCTGAATCCATTTTGGCTCACGCGGTTTATGCCGAACTGTTGACCAAATCCGGCCAAACCGACGAAGCCGCCAAAGTCAAAGCGCCAATGATGGAAAAGAGCGCTTACGATTACGCAAGCTGGGAATTGGCGCTCCGCGTCAAAGCTGAGAACACTGTTGCCGAAGCCAACAGTCGAAAACTGATTCAACTGGATAAGCTCTGGCCGCAACTGTCCGCGAGACTGGTGTTCTGGCGCGCGTTTCATTACCTGAAATAAATCGGCCGCAGATACACGCAGAATGACGCCAATTGGTGTCATTCTGCGTGTATCTGCGGCCTTAATGATCACTGGATCACCTTCCCGCAATCTCGCGCACGCCGTCAATTAGCCGGGCGACTTCTTCCGTTGTCGTGTAACAAGCGCAGCCAGCGCGAACTAAACCTTGTTCGGTCTTGCCGAGTTTTTCCAAAACAGTTTGCGCGTAGAAGTCTCCGTGCGAGGTGAAAACGCCACGGTTGACCAGATGTTTGGTGACTTCTTCGGATGGAATGTCTTTGACGGTGAAGGAAATGGTAGACGTACGTGGCTGATCGGGATCGGGGCCATAAACCGTCACGCCTTCGATCGCCTGTAATCCCTCCCAAAGTTGTTTGACTTGTTCTAGTCCTCGTTCGTGCAAAGCGTCATACGTGCTTTGCAGCCGTTCGCGGCGAGTTGCGCCTTCTTGGCCGACTTTGGCCAGGGAAGCCAGGAAGTTGACGGCTGCGGCGGCACCGATGATGCCTTCGTGGTTTTGGGTGCCGGTTTCCAGATGTTCGGGAGCTTCGCTGGCGGCGGGTTGCAGCCGAGGAGCATCCAGCGATTGCAGCAGTTCGTGGCGTCCGTAAAAAACTCCGATGTGTGGGCCGTAAAACTTGTACGCCGAACAAGCCAGGAAATCGCACTCCAATTCTTTTACGTCTGGCAACAGATGATGCGAGTAATGAACCGCGTCCACGTAAA
>CAZXHW010001269.1:0-1763 GCA_964639915.1 uncultured Heliomicrobium sp. | reverse complement strand
AACGTCTGCTTGTCGTTTGGCGAGCGCGTGGTGCTTGACAAAGTGAGCTTTCAAGTGCAACCCGGTGAATTAAAAGTAGTTCTCGGCGCGTCCGGTTCGGGCAAATCCACGATGTTGCGGCTCTTGCTTGGACTGATCAAACCGGATGACGGCGAAATCTTTATTGATGGAGCCGAGATTTCCGGGCTGCCCGAATCCGAACTGATGCCGTTCCGACAACGCATCAGCATGGTCTTTCAGGATGGAGCCTTGTTTGACAGCTTGTCGGTTTACGACAATGTCGCCTATCGCCCGCGCGAGTTGCGTTGGGAAGAAGAGAAGATTGATCGCCGCGTGCGGCGGGTGCTTGATGAGGTGAATCTCTTGGATCATGCAGAGGCCTTTCCGAATGAGCTTTCCGGCGGCATGCGGCGGCGCGTGGCAATTGCGCGGGCCGTGGTTGATTCCCCTGACATCATCCTGTTTGATGAAGCGACCGCCGGGCTTGATCCGCCGACCGCCCGCGAGATTTGTCAGCAAATGATCAAGCTGCGAGACCTGGCCGGCGTGTCTATGATCTTTGTCACGCACCGGCTCAATGACGTGCGTTATCTGGCGTCGAATTACATGTTTGCGGCAGCGGGCGAACAAGGAAAATTACAGCCTGAAGGGAAGCATTTCTGCCTCATCAACACGAAAATCCTGCTGCTTCGGGATGGCCGCATCGCCTTTGAGGGAACGGATGAACAGTTGTGGAACTCAGAGGATTCATACATTCGAAATTTCGTCAGGGTGGATGACCAGATGGCCTGATATCAGCACTGATAAATATGCACGAAACACAATTTACGATCACAATTTTTATTTTGCTACTGCTCATCGCTTCCGGCGTGGCGATGGCTTCCAAGTGGGTACGTGTACCGTACACGTTGTTGCTGGTAATCGTTGGATTAGTCATCAGCCCGATGCACTTTATCCCCGTAGTTCACGTTTCGCCGGAATTGATCCTGCTGATCTTTTTGCCTGCGCTCCTGTTTGAAGCAGCCTGGAATCTGAAGTTCGATCATCTGCGCCAAAATCTTGTTCCGATTCTGACGATGGCTACGCTGGGTGTATGTCTTTCGGTTGGGGTTGTCGGCCTGATTTTACATTTCAGCATCGGGTTATCGTGGGGCACGGCATTACTGTTTGGCGCGATGATTTCCGCGACTGATCCAGTTTCAGTGCTGGCGTTATTTCGTACGCTTGGACTGCCAGCCCGACTGTCAACCATTGTCGAAGGCGAGAGCCTGTTCAATGATGGAACTGCCGTCGTCGTCTTTCGCATCATTCTCGGCATTGTGATGGGCGTTACGACACAGACGGGCGCGAGTTTGGGGCTGCATTCGCTGCGGGAGTTTGCCGTGGTTGTGTTTGGAGGCTTAGCCGTTGGGGCGATCATCGGGATCATCGCTTCCACGCTGACAGCTTATTTTGACGATCATCTGCTGGAAATCACGCTGACAACCATTGCGGCGTATGGTTCGTTTCTGCTCGCCGAAGGGTTGCACGTATCGCCTGTGATTGCGGTCTTAGTCGCGGGATTGATTATTGGAAATTACGCCCGGCAAAAAGGTATGTCTCCCACGACGCAAGTCGCGGTCAATTCGTTTTGGGAATACGCCGCGTTTGTTGTCAATTCTCTGGTCTTTCTGCTGATTGGCCTGGAAATTCAGGTTGTGGCGCTCTCCGAAAACCTCATCGCGGTGGGCTGGGCGATAGTTGCGATGCTGGTCTCGCGAATG
>CAZXHW010001268.1:0-1764 GCA_964639915.1 uncultured Heliomicrobium sp. | reverse complement strand
CTCACTGAGCGGAGAGTTGGGCGTTACCGCTTTTTCTTTCGGCAGCGAACGGCTGAGCAAAAACGCCAGAAACTGCACGCGATCATTCATACGCTGAAAGACGGCCTTGTACATCAAATGCTGCAAAACGGCTTGCCGCCGAACATCCATAATGAACGCAATGCGCGGGCGAATTTTGGCGATGTAGGTGAAGTTCTGCTCCGGCCCTACGCCCAGGTAAGCGCCGCCCGTTGCGCCAAGCTGTTTGAGTTTATCCACAACCGTCAGATAAGCCGTTTCATTGGAGGTGAAATTGTCGGAGCGAAAGAAGCCGCCTTCTTCCGACATTTCCCGGCTCAGGCGCGAAAACTCTGCGGCGCTTAGACTCTCTGGTTGTTTAGCCGTTTGTTGTGCAACAGGCGTTTGTGCCCAACCGAACGCGGACAATAGCAGTGTCAACAGCATGCCGAATTTGAGAAAAGCAAGTTTTGTCATCGTTGGTTTCTCCGCTCAGCGTCTCCTGACGCGTTCAATTCACACTACGCTCGACTACACAATGTAGACGTCTCGTCGGTTCATGGCGATCTTCGCAGATTTGCAGGGTGCGCTTGTGAAGACTTTGCAACGACAATTGCGGTTACATACTTCGACGGCGAGGTTCGATCAGAAACGCGCTTCGATTTCCGCGAAACGCAGCGCGGCCTGCCCCCATGCGGACGACGGCTGCGGCTCAAAGCGACGCAGGTTTAGATTCGCCGCCACGTGTTGTCTTGCTTCGGCAAGTGTGACGAACCGGCCAGCCGCAACTGCTTGCACCAATACATTGCCAATCACAGTTGCTTCCACCGGACCGGCCAGCACGGGCTTGCCCGTCGCATTTGCCGTTGCCTGATTCAAATAGGAATTTTGCGAACCGCCCCCGACAATTTGAATTCCGTTGATCGGTTTCCCGGTCAATCGCTCAATTGTTCGCAGAATCGAAGCATACCGCAGCGCCAGTGAATCCAGAACCGCTTTGGTAATCGAAACCGGTTCGTCGCTGACAGGTTGGCCGGTTTCGGTCAGTTGTTCGGCGATGGCTGCATTCATGCTCGGCGGATTGAATAACCGCGCATCGTCCGGGTAAAGCAATGCCGGAAAATCTTCGCGCGCGGCCACCTCTCTGAGCAGCACTTCGTAATCCACCGCCAAACCGCGTTCCTGCCATTCGCGGCGGCAGCATTCCAGCACCCACAATCCCATCACGTTTTTCAGAAACCGAATTGTGTCGAACGCGCCGCCTTCGTTGGTGAAGTTTTCGCGCGCGACTTCGGTATTGATGAAGGGTTGGTCCAATTCCACGCCGACCAGCGACCAGGTGCCCGACGAAATGTAAGCCCAATCATCCACCAACGGTGCGCCGACAACGGCGCTACCGGTATCGTGCGTTGCCGGAGCAATCACAAGCACATCTTTTAAGCCTAACTCTTCTGCCAGCTCCGGCTTGAGCGTGCCGAGTTCTGTGCCTGCCGGAACGATTTCCGGCAACAAGCCAGCGGGCAATTGAAGTTGTTCAATTAGATGTTGATCCCACAAACCGGTCGCAGCATTCACCAGTTGAGTCGTCGTCGCGTTTGTGTATTCCGTGACGGCCTTTCCCGTCAGCAGGAAGTTGATCAGGTCAGGAATCAACAGCAGTTTGGCGGCACTGGCGGGAAATCCTGTTTGTTGGTGGGCGAAAAGCTGAAACAAAGTATTGAAGTTCAGGAACTGGCTCCGCGCACAATAAGAAGTCTCATTGCAAAC
>CAZXHW010001267.1:0-1766 GCA_964639915.1 uncultured Heliomicrobium sp. | reverse complement strand
CTATGAAAAGCATTTGGAGGAAGCCTACGACGACTGGGAAGGACGTTTGGAGAACGTCTACGAATTGATTTCAGCGGCTGCGACGCTCAATGACGGAGATTGTACGCTGGAGGAGTTTTTGGACTACGCGAGTCTGAACACGAGTCAGAAAGAGGAAGTCGAAGGGAGTATTCGCGTCTTTTTGAGTACGATTCACGCGGCGAAAGGTTTGGAGTGGTCGCTCGTCGTAGTCGCCGGCGTCGAAGAGAATTTTCTGCCGCACATCAACGCCATCAAGAGCAATGAGATTGATGAGGAATTACGACTCTTTTACGTGGCCGTAACACGCGCGGAAGAGGAATTGTATATGACATTGGCAAAACGACGGATGGTCTTTGGGGATTGGCAAGTGCGAGAGGAGTCGAGGTTCTTGCAGGCAATTAACGTGAGTGGGCTATAGTCCCTCATCCATGCTATGCTGGGTTGCAAGAGGTAAAAATTGTGTTCCAGACTGTCGAAGGCATGTATCGCAATGGTCAGATCGAATTAGCCGAAGTTCCAGTGGGGGTAACAGCGGCTCGTGTCATAGTAACTTTTCTGCCGGTTAACAAAGCAATCATTTCGTCCCTCTCTAATCCTTTGCCAACCCCAGCCCGCCAACCGCGCCAGCCTGGCAGTGCCAGAGGACGCCTGACGATTCTCGCAGAAGATAAGGATCATCTACAGGATTTTCGGGAGGAGATGCGGTGAAGGTCTATTAGGGCATTTCTCGTTGTCAGGCAATAAGGCTTTTCAATCTCCTAAATTGGATCACCGTAGTCAGCTTGGAACAGCAGAACAATCAAACAACAAGGCACCCGCCCTACACCTAAAAAAGCATTGACATAAACCCATCAACAGAAATAATGCCCCATCATGAGTGACACCCTAAAACAAAGAATCGCTGAACACGGCGGCCTGACGGCTTATCATCACTGGTTGGATCGCCCGCCGATGATATACGATGACGATCTTGAAGAGCGCCTCGAAGCAGAAGCACGGGAGCGCGAACGCCAATGGGACGAATGGGCGCGGGAGGCGAACGAGGAAGAATACGATCCGACGCTGGACAGCGAACCGACCAGCGCGGGGTCAACGCCCGTTGCCGCGCCGCCCGAACTGAGCGTGAAGCCAGATGAGGGGGGCGAGATTCCTTTTTGAGTGCGACCAAAATGCCCAGATGCACATAGGATCCCCGCAATGACACAGAAGCAAGAACCGCGCTGGAACCCTATCAGCCGTCTCCCTATGATTGCCACCGCAATTGACGGCATGCTCGAACTCGCACAAGAACAGTACAGCACGCTGCTGCAAGCGCGCGAGCGCCCACATGTCCTGGACGATTACACGGTGGGCCGTGTGACAAGTGTGTTCACCCAACAAGCGAATGATCTCTGGCTGTATGAAGAGCAATTGGCACGCTGGAAGAAAGACGATCTGACTGCGACGGAGCGACAAGAGGTAGAACGGCTCGTCAGTCAAATGACCAGCTTGCGTGAAGTCATCACGGCAATATTGACGTTAGCCGCAGAACTCAAGCGCGGCACTATTGAAAGTGTCTTAGCGAAAAGTGACCTGGAAATTGCGCTGGAGGTATTGTCGGGTCAACGGAAACAGTAGCGACAGCGGTTGCTGACGGAGCGTACATGCTGGATTCTGTGTCGCTGTCGCAAATAATCCACCTCTTCACCATTTCAGCCACACCACCAAAGAAATAAAAGCATGGGTTTTTACGGGGAATAGAACGC
>CAZXHW010001266.1:0-1768 GCA_964639915.1 uncultured Heliomicrobium sp. | reverse complement strand
ATCATTCAATCCACTGACAAAATAGGTGTCAATCCGCTGATTGATTAAGATGGAATGGGCCAGCCGCGTTTGGCTGACAATGGTGGCCCAACGCCGACCGTTGCCTTGTTGCCCGGCAGCCCGGCCATTGATATGGGCGGCTCTCCTGTGACCAACGAAATACAAAAGATTCATGCAGATGCTCCGGCAAATGCGGGAGGCACTTTCACGCTTACTTTCAATGGTCAGACAACTGGCACCTTACCCGTCAACGCCTCGGCGGCCCAGATTCAGACTGCACTGAATGGTCTGTCTTCTATTGGCGGTGTGGGCGGCAAGGTGATAGTCATTCAGTCCCTGTTGGATAATCCAAACCCTATTATCGTTAATGATTGCCTGGTGTATTTTGACGGCACACTCGCTGGTATCAATCTGCCACTCCTGATAATGACAGGTTCTTCCGCTTTTACTTTTCCTGACGCATTCATAGACGGTACGACCTTTGCGACGCTGACCACAGATCAGCGTGGCTTCCTGCGCCCAGTAGATAATCCGCTTATCCCCAACGCGGCAGGCGGCAACGGCTCGGACATTGGCGCCATTGAAATTGGTTCGCCTGTTGTTGGCGCAACCCTTGTGGGCGCCACAGCCTGCACCGGCCCAGGCAATGCGGTAACTGTGACGACGCAACTGACCAATCCAAGTGCTTCATCGCAGCCATCCGGCTTCACTGCGACATTGCCAGCGGGATTGCGAGCCTTACCTGGCACTTGCACCAGCAACATCGCAGGAGCGACTTGCACTGTCGCGCCGGATCTGCAATCGGTCAGCTTCTCCGGCAGCTTGGTGGCAGGGCAAACAGCGACCGTGACTTACCAGGCGCAAGTCGGCGACGCGGTTGCAGGTTCGCAGTTGTGCATTGTGACGACGCCCGCAATTCCGAATGTTCCATCCATTCCGGTGCAAACGTGCCTGACGGTCAACTGCACGGTTCCTGGGCCGGGCGGTGTGTTCCCAGCAGCTTCGGAAGCAGGCGATCAGAAAGCCGGAAGCGTATTGATTTACAACGTTTACACATCCGGCGCGACCAGTGGGAACACCCAAAACACACGAATCAACATCACCAACGCGAATCCTTCGCTATCTGCATATGTGCATCTGTTCTTCGTCGCCGAAGGCTGTTCGGTGGCCGACAGCTATCTGTGTTTGACTGCAAACCAGACCGCCAGCTTCCTCGCTTCAGATTTGGATCCGGGAACGACCGGCTATCTGGTTGCGGTTGCGGTGAATCAGATCGGCTGTCCGACCAGCTTTAACTATCTGATCGGTGACGAGTATGTGAAGTTCTCAACCGGCCACGCAGCAAACCTCGGCGCGATTGCGTTCTCGCAATTGGCTGGCGGCCTGCCTGCCTGCGACGGCAACTCGAACACGGCGACTCTCAACTTTGACGGCATCAGCTACAACCGGACTCCGGCGACGCTGGCGCTCGATAATATTGGCTCCAGAGCTGATGGCAACGATACCTTGCTGATCGTCAACCGCATCGGTGGGAATTTGGGAATTGGCGCTTCGACGCTGGGAACGCTCTTCGGCATCTTCTACGACGATGCCGAAAATGCGCTGAGCTTCTCGGTGACTGGAAGCTGCCAGTTACGAAACTCGATCACCAACAACTTCCCGCGCATCACGCCGAGGTTTGAGACCTTCGTCCCGGCAGGTCGCAGCGGCTGGCTGAAGATCTTCAATCAGACGGGAGCGATCGGCATTACCGGTGCGGCAATCAACT
>CAZXHW010001265.1:0-1768 GCA_964639915.1 uncultured Heliomicrobium sp. | reverse complement strand
AGGAGTGGTTGAAGGAAGGCAGCCTAACGCCTGCGCATGACCTGCGTGGCGCGGCTAGAGGCGGTGAGCTCACCCGAGCAACACTGGTTGTGCAAGCCAGTACCAATCGTCCGGCCGCGCCACGACTGGTCCATGCGCTTGTTAGGCCGCTCGGTCACCCGCCGAGCGCCCGAGCGAGCTGTTCCAACAGCTTCGCGGCGATGAGGCTCCCCGTCATTCCCTCAAGAATGTTCCGGATGGAGCGTCCGGCTTCGTGTACGATGGCGGCTTTCGGATGCGGGGATCCTAACTGAGCTTGAAGCGTGGCCACCTCGGCACGGAGCTCGGACTTTGCGGGCTCGGGAAGTGAAAGTGTGTTCAGGAGCTCCTGCAGGGACTGAAGGAATGGCTTGAGGAGCTCCCAGTCCACGGCCGTTGCCGTAAGAGATTGAGTAACCTGGGTGCCACCTTGAGAAATCTGAGACTGGGAGACAGGACCGTAGAAGTTGTTGACATTGTAGTGTTGGCCTTTGGCCTTATCGCGTTCCGTGCTTGAAAAGGTCATTCCTTCACCACGAATGCCGTCGGCCTCGAGCTTGAGCGCCCACTGAAGGACCGTGTTTCTGACAGCGTTGAGGGTGCCTACCAGAGCGGTGCGGTCTACACAGAGGGTCGGGGTAAGTGGGAGCCCGATGCTACGGCGAAGGGCCGCCTCTGTGGCATGGTCGAAGGGCATCTGAAGCATGCCCTTCGACTTTGCCTCCGCGAGCTCCTCGATCTCGGCAATTGGCTGACCTGAAGCGCGCTTCGAGAGACGTTCCGCCTCAAGGGGACTCTCGAAGACCGCTGGGATCCACATGTTATTGTATGGGTTCCAGGCCTGAACAATCCCCTTGACGATACGGTAGGGCGGGACATCGGCAGTGAGTTTGTACCCAGTGAGCTCAGCCTGCACCCAGTTCTCAAAGTCGGTGACGCCAAGCTTCTTAGCCACTACAAGGGCCTTCCGCAATAGCTCGGAAGTCTTGACAGTTGCGTTTATGGCGTCGGCCTGTAGCTCGATGACGAGAGACACGGGGCTCCTTGGCGAGGCGGAGTGAGCGGCCTAACACCCCTGCATCAGCTGCAGGGCGCGGCTCGCTCAAGGAATGCTGCGGCAAGGCGGCGGGTAGTGCCAGCCCGGCGCAAGGCGACGGCCGCGCCCTGACTGCTGCATGCGGAGGTTAGGCCGCAACTACTTGCGTCGCCAGTCGACGTCGCCGTCGTGAACGATGTGCCCTCGTTCGACGCACAGCCAGCTCCCGTCGTGGAGGAAGATCGCCCACTCCGGCTGCCCGTCCGCTGTCATGAACGAATGCACCCACCGGCCACCCGTCAAGGCAATGCTGACTTCAGGGAGGCGTGTCGGCAGGGCGATCGAGGCAATACGGTGCTCCCTGAGCGAACGGACGCCGTTGGTGATTTTACGCTCGTGACTCCAGCTGCCGAGAAGGATGGCTCTAGGGCTCTCGATGCGCCAACTCCACTCGATCATGATGTGGGCCTCACCACGGGGCTGGTGGCCGGTGGAGTCCCGTCGAAGCTTTCCCAGCTCCAGGAAGATGGCAGACCCGGCGCCGCGCCAGGTGTGCGATACTCGCATGCCTACGAGGGGCCGAACCAGGACGCTGAACTGTTCGCGCGATATGGCTTGTCGCTTAGGAATGCTCCTGCTCCGCGAAGAAGTTCTGCGGCCTAACACCCCCGCATCAGCTGCAGGGCGCGGCTAGCTCTGGGAATGCTACGGCAA
>CAZXHW010001264.1:0-1778 GCA_964639915.1 uncultured Heliomicrobium sp. | reverse complement strand
GCCCAATCCCCAACGGCAAATATCCATTTCGTGAATTCCCTGGTTGCCGATGTCGCCATTACCGTAATCCCAGTTCCAGTGCCAGTTGTAATGGAAACGGTTTTCGTTGAACGGACGTTTTTGCGCTGGACCCGTCCACAAATCGTAATCCACGCCTGACGGCACTGCCGA
The DNA here is from genome assembly GCA_964639915.1 of uncultured Heliomicrobium sp. Lineage (GTDB taxonomy): Bacteria > Acidobacteriota > Blastocatellia > RBC074 > RBC074 > RBC074. Next base: position 1,607 of record CAZXHW010001264.1, on the reverse strand, counting down.
ATCAGGCTTTTTGCCGATGGTGTCGCGCCATTTGAAACACAACCCGCGCGTCATATAAACCTCGCCGATAACACCTTCCCTCAGTTTCTGCATCGCTTCGCGCAACGCCGGAGTCGAGCGGCTGTTCGTGCCGTGCTGAACGATGCGGTTGTATTTGCGAGCAGCAGCGACCAATTGCTTGCCTTCCCAATAACTGTGCGAACAGGGTTTTTCGACGTAAACGTCCTTGCCCGCCTGACAAGCACAGATGCCCATCAAACTGTGCCAATGGTTCGGCGTAGCAATGGAAATGGCGTCAATGGATTTGTCCTCCAACAGCTTGCGAATGTCCACAAACGCCGCGGGTTTTTTGCCGGAAGCCTTTTCGATTTCGCTGATGCGCTGATTGCGAATCTTTTCGTCCACATCGCAGACGGCCACGATTTCGACGTTCGGCATTTTCAGGTATTCACTGATATTCTAATTGCCCTGCGCTTTCACGCCGACGCAGGCGATGCGGATAGTGTCGTTGGGGCTTTTCACATTGGCGGCATACGAATTGATATTGAAGCCAAGTGTGCCGATGGTTGCGGCAGCAGCGGATGACTTCATGAAATCACGGCGTTTGTTCATAAACTTATCTCTCCTGAAGGGATGGGTTTGGTGCTAGTCAGCAATTGCGGAAAATCGTCAGTCGCTTTTTGCCACAGTCGAATTGGTAAGACAAGCTGATCGAAGTGCAAATCGGTCACACCTTGAGAAACAGGCGTCGGGGAAAACGCCAATATCAATTCAAAAGAAGGAGTCGAGATGTCGAAAAGGAAAAATCAGGTTAGTCACATACAACACCAGAGGAAAAGCCTGGCCGGACGAGGCAACATGAATGTGGCTTTAAGCGTGGGCGGTCAGTCAGCCAATACCGTAACGATCAACATCAAATAGCCCAAGCGCTAGCCGTTTGGCAGGATCAGTTTACTCTCAGCCACCGCAAGCAAGCTTGCCTGCGGTGGCTGCATTCGGCAATCTCTTTCACCACGAACGCTTAGTGGAAGTTTTCCACCAGCATGATGTCATTGTCACTTTGATCTACCTGCCCATAGAGAATCCATTTTCCATCAGCGGAAACCGCCAGTCGTGGCGAGCCGCCGAAAGCTCTGTCCCGTTCAAGTCTGGAAATCAGGGTCACTTTGGAAGTGGCGAAGCTGTAGAATTCGATGGTGGGTTGTGGCAGCGCGCGCGGATTGAGAAAGCAGATGCCCTGTTCCAGCAGCGCCCAGTTGGCCCACGTTCCTTGCTCAAGGATCAGGCTTTCTTCACCACCGGCAAGGGGCATACGCCAAATGCCTGGCTCGCGTTTGGCATAGTACAGGGTCTTGCCGTCCATCGCTTCAAACGCTTCATAACCGCCGTTCCTGGTAACTTGCTCGATCCGGTCGCCGGTTGTTGTTGTCCGCCAGATTTGCCAGTCTCCACTGCGTCGAGAGCCGAAATAGATCCATCGCCCGTAGCGTGACCAACTCGGCAGTACGTCTTCAGAGTTTCCTCCTGTCAGTCTGCGCGGAGAGCCGCCCGCCGCATTGATCAAATAAATGCTACTCAGTCCTGCAGGACGCGAATCGAAAACGATC
>CAZXHW010001263.1:0-1786 GCA_964639915.1 uncultured Heliomicrobium sp. | reverse complement strand
CAGAAGCCCGCCCACAGCAAGCGCTGGCAGAATGCAAAGCAAAAATCCCAGCACTGTAAAAAACGCGATGGCAATAAATGCGCCAATCACCCGCAAAAAAACATCGCCACCGGAAAACAAATCGCTGACTGTAATCTGTTCGCCGCGCAATTGTTTGAATGCCGTCTTGTAAAACCCGCTTAAGAAATACGCTCCGCCCAGAACTGACAACAATCCGATTCCGATTCCCAGAATGAGAAACAGTGGCGACATTATGGCGGGTTCCCCTAGCGTCGCGTTCAGGTCCTGAAAAATCATCATGATGTAAAACGGCAGCGTGGGAATAGCAAAGATCAAACCGACAACCAGCATTTGCAACACCCACACTTTCCATTTATCCGCAAACATCTGCCAACCTTCGCCAATCCATTCCCAGCGCACATAGGGCGGGTTCATTTGATGCATAGCGGTTCTCCTTATTTGAATTGATCGTTCAGCAAAGACAGGACTTCATTCAAGGCTTCATTCTGAACATGATCCGTAATGCGGTTTACGATTTGACGCCAGCTTCAGCCAGATATTCGCGCATAACTTTAGCGTAATGCGGGAAGGCGATTTCCGGCTCTTCAATTTCCGGATGCCAACGCTTTTCCCATTCAAAGCAGTAATAGCCGCGATAGCCGTTTGTCGCCAGCACCTTGACCGTCTCTTTGACAGGAACTTCGCCCGTTCCGGTCAGGACATAGCGGCGATCTTTTCCTTCGGGCTTGGAATCCTTCAGGTGCGTGTGGCGAGTGAACTTGCCAAGTTGTTTGTACGTATCGGCGGGCTGCTCTTTTCCGGCCACAAAGGTGTGATGCGCATCCCACAACAACAATGCCGTCGGCAAATTCGCGCCTTTCAAAATTGCCAGCAGCGATTCCGAAGTCGTGAATTCGTCGTGCGATTCAATCAATAAAGTCACCTTGCTGCCCTTTGCGTGTTCATGCAATTCCTTGAACCCGGCAACGATTCGCGTTGTCGCATCTTCCATCGTCTGATCTTTCAACAGTTTGCCGCCAAAGATTCGCACATACGGCGATTTCAGCTTGTGCGCCAGATCAATGAAGCGTTTGGCTTCGTCAATTTGTGCCGTGCGTTTGACCGGATCAGGTTCTCCAAGCCTGGCCGAAGCTCCGAGGTCTGAAATTTTCACCCCCAACGCGTCCAGGTCTTTCAAGCTTTCCGCCAGTTTTGCCCCTGTAAATTGCGGCGATTTGGGCAAATCCATTTCGCTCAAAATCCCGCGAAGCTCCAATGCCGCAAAGCCATGCTGCGAGGCTTGATCAAGAATCTTTTTCCAGTCCCAGGCAGGACAGCCAAGGGTTGAAAACGCGATTGGCAGCCGTTTGGTTTTATCAGCGGAGCGGCTGGCTGCACTGATAATGGCAGGCGAGGCAATCGCTCCTGTCAAAGCAGTTGCAGCCAACGATTGTGTGAATTGTCGTCGAGTAACTTTATTCATTTGATTTTCCGGTGAGTCGAAAAGTAAACAGCGGCGGACTTCAATGCGTCTGCATTGCGCGCGCATACTAGCTTGGCCGCTAAAGCGCCGCAAGCATTTGGCAGCCATAACTCCTTCAGTCCTTGTCTTTGAAATCCCGTTTTTCGCGTGGTAGGATGCGCGGGCTTTTGGGTCAGTGGTTTGCTTCTTTGACCTGAAAGCAGTTCCTTCCAAATGCGGAGAGCTGGCAGAATGGCTATTGCACCGGTCTTGAAAACCGGCGTCCGAAAGGGCATGGGGGTTCGAATCCCTCGCTCTCCGCCA
>CAZXHW010001262.1:0-1789 GCA_964639915.1 uncultured Heliomicrobium sp. | reverse complement strand
AAGGCACTACCGACCTGGCCGTACAAACCCAGATCTACTCCGGCAACCAACTCATCGTAGCCACACCGCTAAAAAACTTTCAGACCGAAAGCCAACAGCCAGCGCAAACCAGTCAACCTGCGCAGAATCTGGATGGTACCGCTTATCTGGCGCGGCTCAGCCTGGATAAATTCACCCCGGGTGAATACGAATTGCGGCTGCTGGTCATTGATCGCAACGCCAAAGTCAGCGCCAAACGCTCAATCAACTTTACCGTCGAATAAGCGAAACCGGAGTGATTGCATTTTATGCCTGCACACCATTCCACTCTTCCACTGCTGAAAGCCTTGTTTCTGGCAACTGCGCTTTGCTTGGTCGTTGCAGCGCAAAATAATCAACCTTCAGCCCAACAGCCCAAATCGTCAAAAGATCAGGAAGCGCTGAGAATTGAAACCGAACTTGTTCAGATTGACGCCGTCGTGACAGACAAACAAGGCAAGCTGATTCACGACCTAAAGCGCGAAGATTTTGAATTGTTCGAAGACGGAAAGAAACAGACGATCTCTCATTTCGCGGTCGGCACCGCCAAACAGCCCGCTCGCTGGCTGGCAACGGACAAAAAACGACCTGCCAATTCTCAACCAACGGAAACTGCTGCGGCTTCTGCGGAACAAGCCGGACGCTTCATTGTGTTGGCGGTGGATGATTACCATTTGTCACCGGGCAGTCTGGGTTCTGTGAAACAAGCCCTGACCAAATTCATCTCCGAACAGATGGTTCCGGGAGACCAGATTGCGGTCGTTTGCACCAGCGGCAATGTCGGCTTGTTCCAGCAATTTACCCGCGAACGCGAAGTGCTGGAACGCGCAATCAACCGGTTAACAGTGCAAACCAAAATCGCCGCTGACAATACGGGCGGCCCGCGCATCAGCGAACATCTAGCGGAACTGGTTGAATTTGGCGACCGTGAAGCAATCCAATTGGCAATCAATGAAATCGTCCGCGTCGAAGGAAATCCCGCGGCAGACACCGGGAGCGAACCCAGGCCAGGAAGCAACAGACAAAGCGGCGGGCGAGGTGGCGGGGGACAATCGGGCAGCCAAAACAGCGGACCATCACCAGCAGAAATTCAAAGAGAAATGCTGCTGGCTCGCGCCAAAAGCTATGCGCGAATGGTTTTGGCTCAGAACGCGAACTTCACGCGCTCAACGCTGGACACGCTGGAAAGTGTCATTCGCAGCTTGCGCCCGCTGTATGGACGCAAAATGCTGGTGCTGCTTTCCGACGGATTTTATCTGGGTGCGGCCGGAATCAATTCGCAAGTTTACAACGTGCGGCAAATCACGGACGCTGCAACTCGCGCTGGGGTCGTCATCTATTCCGTTGACGCGCGCGGATTGGTCGCGATTCCGCCGGGCGGCGACATCACACAACCTTCCGTCATTGACCCAAACCTTCCCGGCGCACAAGTTCGCATAGAGCAATCGGCCATCAATGCCCAACGCGACGGAATTGGAATTCTGGCGGAAGAAACCGGCGGATCGTTGTATTTCAACAACAACGATTTGAGCCTTGGGTTACAGCGTGTGCTGAATGCCAACGAAACCTATTACGTGCTGGCTTATGAACCAATTGAATCGCGCCGCAACGGCCAGTTTCACAAAATCGAATTGCGCATTGCGGGCCGTCCGGAACTGAAAGCCAAAACGCGAAACGGCTATTTTTCACAGGACGAAAAACAAATCTACGCCGAAAAGAAAGCAGAAGAAAAACGGCAGGAAAAGTTGAAAAGTTTGAACGCTGAAAAGCT
>CAZXHW010001261.1:0-1792 GCA_964639915.1 uncultured Heliomicrobium sp. | reverse complement strand
AAGGCTATCTGACGCGCGAAAAGAGCGGCAAGGCTTTCGTCTACGCGCCGCGGTACTCTCGTGAAGAGTTCGAGCGAGGGCTGGCGCAGGAGGTGCTCGGCGCGCTGCTGGGTGGCCTGAGCGAGCCTGTGCTGTCCACTTTCGTTGAACTCATTGGCAAAGACGAAGAGAAGCTGGAACGGTTGGAAGAATTGATCCGTCAGAAACGTGGGGAGAAGAAATGATGGAACTGCGAGGCTGGCAGATCGCGTTCGCGAGTATGGAAAATTTCATTCTCTTTAACACCGCGCTCTCGGTGGCGGCGTTCGCTGTTGTATTGCTTCTTCGCCGCAGCGGATTGATGAGATCGTGGCATCCGCTCATCAGAGTGCGAATTTATATCGCTGCGCTGGCCATTCCCGCTCTCGCCTCGGCCTGGCTGGTCTGCGCTTCGCTGTTTCCGGCGCTGTGGCTGGGCGAGGAGATGTGGACGCGGGAACACACCGACAAACATTCACTTCATCTGCTCAATGCCTTTACTGTTGTCGCCGATCCTATGCTCGGATATGCGGCGATGATCTTCACACTGTTGGCGTTGCTGGTCGCAACGTGGGCGGCGTGGCAGGCTTACTTTCGCCTTAACCGGCTGGTTGAGTGTTTGGAAATCGGCGCTGAGCCGGCCACGGCGGAAAGCGTCAGAGAAGTTAAAGAAGTTGGCCATCGGTACGGGATGGCAGTTGGGTTGGTGGTCAGCAACTATCCGTTCTCGTTCGTCTGGGGGTATTTCAAATCAAAACTGATCGTTTCCACCGGACTGCTCAATGCTTTGACAAAGGAAGAGTTGGTCGCGGTGTTGGAACACGAAGCGGCGCATCACACGCGGCGCGATAATCTACTGAAATGGGCGCTGACGATTTGCCGCTATGCCACGCCCGCTTTTCCGCTGACCGCGAAGCTTTATCACTGGCTCAACGAACAGATCGAGATGATCTGTGACGAGATCGCCGTCCGGCGCACTGAGTCGCCGGTCGAACTGGCAGGAGCGCTCGTACGGCTCAAAAGGCTGACGCTGGCTGCCGTCCCTCGCGCGCCGCAATTGGCCGGATCGGGATTTTTTGATGACGACCGGGGAAATTTTGAACAGCGTGTAACGCGGGCGCTCCTGCTGGAAGACGCGCCGCCGCAGGCGGATGCCGAGTCGCTGTCGCGGTCGTGCATGCGAATGGCATTCGTCGGCTGCGCGCTGTTTGCATTTTCTCTCGTTGTTTTGTTCGTCACTTCGCCGTTGGCAATTCATCGAGCGGTCGAGTCAGTGTTGCAAGTTCTCCACAGCTAATTGCCGCTGCTCTCGTCTTCGAGTGAAGAGAGCAGCGTTTTTTTGCGGTCAAAAACTACTCTGTGTAGTCAGGAATAGAAGGCTAGGTTATGTTTCAAAAGATGAACTCAATCCCGATTTTGGGCTTGGCAATGATTCTGCTGGTTGGTGCTTGCGCCTTAAGCGGTTGCGCGCGGGCCACAAAACCGGCGGCCAGCGCCGAGGCCGAAGAGGAAGCTCTTGCGCGCACTGAATTCACTGAACGGATCGAGAACTTCTTCGAGTACGAACCGCTGAAGGTGGGAAAGCCCAGCCAGTTCCGCATTCACCTGACCGACCTCAGCAACGGCGCGCCGGTTGAGCAGGCAGAGGTGACGCTGACGATTCGCGCCAAAGGCGGCGGGGGGCAGGCCACGCAGACGAAAGCGCGCGTTGGCAAAGTGACGGGCATCTATGTCGCCGACGTGGCGATCCCGCAGCGGGGCGCTTACGACATCG
>CAZXHW010001260.1:0-1795 GCA_964639915.1 uncultured Heliomicrobium sp. | reverse complement strand
GAAACTTCTTGGATGTGCCTGATCCCTTATCGGCTAACCTTCATTGATGGCGCCGCTGAGTTCACGCGACTCGGCCAGCTCATCGGACGGCAGGGAGGCTGAAGTCGCGAACTGGCGAAGATTCCTGACTGCGACGGGTCTATCGAAGTGCTACGCTCTCCACATGGACATTTCCGGGACTGTCGACGAACTCAAATCGCAGTTGAAGGAAATCAATGAATGCATCGCCGCGTTGGAAGGTCTGCACGCCGTCAGAACCGGAGTTTCTGCACGAGCAAGATCCGGCCCGAAGTGGACGTCCGAGCAGCGAATCGAGAGATCGAAGTTGATGAAGGAAGTCTGGAAGAAGAAAAAGGGTGCTTTGTCCAATTGAGTTGATCGGTTACCGCACAGCCATCACTCTTCAACACTTGGAATAGATCTGCTAGATTCGTTCCATGTGCGACGAACTAGTCCGACTTGAGCAGGAAGTAGAGCACTCAGCTACGAGGCTCCATCAGGCTAAGAATGATCTGAGCACGGCCCTGATTGAAGATATAAACTTGGTCGCCCCATTGCACAATAAAGTTGAAGGCGCGGAGCGGAAGCTCCTTCATGACCAGAAGGCCCTTCGGATTCATGTGGCCACGCATCTCGATTGCAGGCGAAGCTAATAGAATGGGCGACCAGATCTCAGAGATTCACCCCAACCAACGGCGCAGGTTGGCCGCGGAGAATTTCTCGCGACTGACTGGCAATCTAGAATCTTTGCTTGCGTTCAACCCATCGCGCAGCTTCTAGAAGACCACCAAATTCCCGTCCCCATTCTGTAACCCAGGTTCCGCTCCGAGTCCTCCTAATCTTGTCGGTACCGGTACCATCCTCGTGCGTAAATACCCACATCTCCCGGTGTCTGGAGGTCTGGCACCGCCAGCGTTTGCCACGCTTTCTGCGATAGTAGGCTAGGCGAGCGAGTCGATAGGAATAATAGAGCAGCGCGAAGACAAAAGGCGAAAGCAGCGAAACAAGAACAGGCACCCACAGCGGCATCGACTAGACATCATAGCTGAATGATGCCGAGCTTGGAACCTTGGAAGATCGGGGCAGCGGCGCCGCCCCTGGCGCAGTTTTCAGGCGTGATTTGGAAATCCGGAGGAATCCTTGCCCAGTGGCCTAATGGTGCTCCGTCGATGCATTTGAACCGCCTAGCCTCATTTTCATGTTTGAGGGTTAGGCGTTGCAGCCGTGCTCGCGCTTATGACGATCCAGTCGTTTGATTACTTCCTGCTCAAGAGCTCGCAGCGCTACAAGATCTTCCATTAGATGCCCATCGCCCGGGGATCTTGCCAGTGCTGCCTTGGCTTCAAAAGTAGCGTTGACCGCAATAGCGACCTGGCTTTCTAGCTCATGGTACTTATCTTGTGGCACACGGCAGAATATGAGGGCATGGCTGGCAACCCAACGGGCTTCAGAGAGACTTTACAAATCTCCTGGGGGAAATTAAGCCACGCTGAAAGGGTACGGGCAAAGTCAGGTTTCCGCTGAGCTCTCCAGAGTTGTGTCAGATCCGGCGCACTAAAAAAGCCCGGAACTACATCCAGGCTTCATGCTGGACTCCCAGCAATCGCAAACCAAGAGCTGCTGCCGCAAGGCGCATGACTCTAGGCGATGGTGAGTTTATTGCCCCTCAGAGGCAATAAGGGAGCGTACCACAACCGATTGCCGGATGAAACCACCAAAATCAAGAGCAGCCTTATTGTATTGAGACACCCCAGGATGCAGGATTAAAGACCGGGGTTGCGGCAACACGTTCCTT
>CAZXHW010001259.1:0-1804 GCA_964639915.1 uncultured Heliomicrobium sp. | reverse complement strand
GTATCAAGCTGTCACCGGCAATGGCGGCAGCTTCATTGTCGAAGACCACGGCGCGGGTACGTTCTACTACGAAATCATCCTGACAGTGACGGACAGTCGTGGCGCGACGAACACGGCATCCGTCAACGTTAATGTCAGCACGCCGACCGCGACAACCTATCTCAGCGATTTGGCTTGGACATCGGTTACAAACGGCTGGGGGCCGGTGGAGAAGGATCGCAGCAACGGCGAACTGGGCGCGACGGATGGCCGCACGATCACGTTGAATGGCGCGACCTATGCCAAAGGTTTGGGCGTGCATGCGAACTCCGAATTGCGCTATGCCTTGAACGGCGCGTACAAAACGTTTGCTGCTGATGTCGGTGTAGATGACGAAGTCGGCAACAGCGGTTCGGTCGTGTTTCAAGTTTATGCCGATGGCACATTACTGTACGACAGCGGCGTGCTGTACGGTTTCTCAGACGCGAAGTCGTTGAGCGTGGATGTCACAGGCAAAAACGAGTTGCGTCTGGTCGTCACAACCAGCGGCGACAATGATGCGTACGATCACGCCGATTGGGCCAATGCTCGTTTGCTTGGCAGTGGCGCGACAAACACACCTCCCACCGCCAGCCTGATCGCGCCCGCGAACAACGCCACGTTCACCGCGCCCGCGAACATCACGCTGACGGCCAATGCTGCCGACAGTGACGGCACGATCAGCAAGGTCGAGTTTTATCAGGGGACGACGTTGCTCGGCACGGCGACGACCAGTCCTTACAACTTCACATGGAGCAATGTCGCGGTAGGCAATTATGCGCTGACGGCGAAGGCGTATGACAACAGCAACGCGGCGACGACTTCAAGCGTTGTGAACATCACCGTCAATTCACCTGCAAACACGCCACCCAGCGTCAGCCTGACGGCACCTGCGAACAATACCACGTTCACCGCGCCTGTCAGCATTACGATCAATGCCAATGCAGCGGACAGCGATGGAACGATTGCCAGAGTCGAATTTTATCAGGGCAGTACGCTGCTCAGCACCGACGCCACCAGCCCGTTTAGCTTTGCCTGGAACAATGTCGCTGCGGGCAGCTACTCCCTGACCGTGAAAGCGTTTGATAACGGTGGCGCCGCAACGACTTCCGGCATTGTGAATATCACCGTCAATCCCGCTGCCAATGCCGCTCCGAGCACAAGCATCACGTCACCTGCGAACAATGCTGCTTTTACAGCCCCCGCCAGCATTACGATCAATGCGAATGCCAGCGACAGCGACGGCACGATTGCGAAGGTCGAGTTTTATCAGGGGGCTACGTTGCTTGGTTCCGATGCAACCGCGCCGTATTCCTTCAATTGGGCCAACGTTCCGGCGGGCAGCTATGCCTTAACGGTGAAAGCCACGGATGATCGCAATGCCGTGACGACTTCGAGCGTCGTGAATATCACGGTCAATGGCCCCACGAGTGGATTGCCCGCGCCGTGGCAAAAACAGGATGTCGGCCCGGTGGCGGCACCGGGCGATGCGAGCGCTGCCAATGGCGTGTTTACCGTAAAAGGTTCCGGCGCAGACATCTGGGATTTCACCGATGCGTTCCACTTCGTCTATCAACCCTTATCGCGGGATGGCGAGATCATCGCCCGCGTCACGAGTGTCGAGAACACGCACGTTTGGGCCAAAGCCGGGGTGATGATTCGTGCCAGCCTGGGGGCGAGTGCGCCGTACGCAATGATGATGGTGACGCCTGGTCGTGGCGGCGGTTATCAATGGCGTTATTTCAATAACGGCAACAGCGGCAGCCGCATTGACAGCCGCGCCAAA
>CAZXHW010001258.1:0-1807 GCA_964639915.1 uncultured Heliomicrobium sp. | reverse complement strand
CCAACATCCAGTATCTTTTCCTTATTTGCCTGTGCTGAATTCTGTTCCGAAAAGTTCGGCGACGCCGGTAGTCACGATCTTTGCGCCGACTGTCGGTCCGCGCGCGAGCAAGGCTTGCAAGCCTGCGACGCGAGCAACTTCGACGCGGCGGCGAACGAATTGTTGCGGGGCAGTGTTTTCGTAAACCCAGGCTCCGCCATTGATGTCGTACACGACCGCCGACCATGGAACGACCAGACTTTCGGTTGAACCTTTCAACGAAAGCGTTACACCCATTCGCTGACCAGGGCGTAGCGAGCCGTCCGCATTTGCCAGTTCAAAATACAAATCAGCGGTGTTGGCTGTGGCGTCTGCCGAAGGAGGCGCTTTGACTGGGCGTGCCAGCCGTGAAGGTGCGTTTAAGGAATCGCCTAAATTTTGAACTTTGGCAGATTGCCGAGCGTCAATGTCTCGCAAATCGCCGACGTAAACCGGCACGCGAATCCAGACGGAAGACAGATTTGCAATTTCCATCAGCGGCGCGCCGCCAGCAACGGCTTGGCCGGGATTGGCGAACACTTTGGTGACGATGCCGTCACGCGGAGCAGCGATATTGACGGAATAATCAGAAGTCAGCGGTTTGCTGTCGAAGCGCTCCAGCCGCAAACGGGCAGCTTTCAATTCGTTTTCTGCCAGATCGAGTTCTTCGCGCGATTGCTGGACGGACTTTTCGCTTCCGGCTTTGTCGCGCAGTAATTGTTCCGCGCGGCTCAGGCGGACGCGAGCCGCTTCGACGCGAGTTTGCGCGGCGGCAATGTCGCGTTCAATCTGCAACCGCAAATCACGTTCAGGAGCGAGGTAGGGCGTCAGCCGAAAAAGTGTTTGGCCTTTGCGAACGAATAGACCGACGACAGGGACTCCGGAGGAATTATCGCTGCCCGTCGCCAACGTTCCGCCCATTGGAGCCGCGACATTGGTGGTGCGATCCGGCGGCAGAACGACTTCACCGGCGAAGTTGCGGACTTCTGCAACGGGTTGAACCGCGGCTTCAGCGACGGTGATTCCCAAACGCTGCTCGGCCTGCGGAGTCAATTTGATCGTTGCCAGTTCAGTTTCCTTGATGGCGTTTTCGACTTTGGCAGGTGGCGCGGTTTTGTGCGTTTCAGCGGCTTGTGGTTTGACACAGCCTGTTAAACCCACGAGCGAGATGCTCAGGGCAAATAGGCAAAGTTTCATCTCAGCGATTTGCAATCAGCCTCCTTCCAACACTTCGTTCCAGTTGCGCCAACGCTCGCCCCGTAGCCGCCTGGTAATCGGCTTCGCGAAGGCGTTCGTCGGAATAGCGGCGTGCGGTTTCAAGCACAAAAAGATATGCCACGTCACCTGAGCGGTAAGCCGTCTGTGCCAGGCGTATGTCTTGTTCGAGCGGAGGCAGTACGCGGGCGCGCCACAATTCGTGCGCTTTGCGCGCCTGCATCAGTTGCAAGTAGGATTCTCGCACTTCAGAAACGATGCGCTGCCGCGCGGCAACCAGTTGTTTGGCTGCGCGTTCGATTTCAGCCTCGGCGCGTGAAATGCCGCCCTGGTTGCGGTTAAAGATTGGAAGCTCGATTTGCAGGCCCGGCCCTTGCTCAAAGCCGCCCGTGCCGCGCCCGTATTCCTTGGCGATGGCGGAGACAGCGAGAATACGTGATCGTTCCCACTTGGCTCGTGCGCCTGCCGCCTCGATGGCCAGCTCTCCCGCTTTTACTTCGGGTCTAGCGTCGAGCGCTTGTTTGACAAGTTCGTTGAGAGGTTCCGATTCAATCGGGGTGGCGGGAACAGCCTG
>CAZXHW010001257.1:0-1811 GCA_964639915.1 uncultured Heliomicrobium sp. | reverse complement strand
AATAACAGCCGCGCAAAGTGCTGGCCAGCAGATCGTTTTGCTGAACTGGCTGACCGATTGAACAAAGAACTGAATGCACAAATCGTTTTGATTGGCGGTCAGGCTGAGCGGGAATACGCCGATAACGTTTTTCGTCAAATTGGCAAAAACCATACGGTGAATCTGGCAGGCAAAACCAGCATGCCGGAATTGATTGGCTTGCTGGCCGAATGCGATTTGCTGGTCAGCAATGACACTGGCCCGGCTCATGTTGCGGCAGCGCTGGGAACTCCAACCTTGACGATCTTCGGTCCAACCAATGAGTTTGAAACTTCCCCGACAGGGCTGCATTCGCAATTGATCAGAGCCGACAATATTGAATGCGCGCGCTGCATGCACCGGGACTGCCCAATTGATCATCGCTGTATGACCTGGCTGACAACAGATGCCGTCTTCGCGCAAGCTTGCAAACTTTTGCAAACCAAACTGGTGTGACATACTGCGCGCTCGTTTTTTGGCTAGCGGGACTTCCCTCGATATAAATTCACATAGAAAAGAGTTCAAAGACTGATGCTGCGTCCGTTGATGCATCATTTAGAAAAGCGATTGCACGCGCGCGACATGGATTTGCGCGTAACGCACCCGTTTGAATGGGGTTTGGAGTTTTTGGCTGAGCCCGATGACGAGCGATTGTCTTCTCAGGCAATGGCTGCCGGAAGCAATCATCAGGTTGCTTACACTCCTCACAGTGCAGCGCCGCTCGATCCGCGCGAATTCCTTCGCCAATACAACGCCAAACATCTGGCCAACAGCGAAGCCTTTTTCACGCCCGCGCCCAGCCGACCGGAAGATTTCAATTTCGATGGGTTCTGGCTGCGTTTTCCCAGCAGCCTTGAAACGCCGTACGAAAACAACAACACCGTCCAGGGTCGTTTTTTTTCGGTCCCAGGCGATAGCGCGGTCATCGTCTCTCCGCAATGGAACGCCCAGACGGATTCGCACGTGGGGCTTTGCACGGCGCTCAATCGGTTCGGCATTTCAGCATTGCGATTAAGCCTGCCCTACCACGACGGACGAATGCCCGATGGATTTACTCGCGCGGATTACATGGTCAGCGCCAACATTGGCCGCACCATTCAATCCGTGCGCCAATCTGTGCTGGACATTCGCCGGACCGCCGACTGGTTGTTTGCCCAAGGGTACAAGCAAGTCGGACTGGTTGGCAGCAGCATTGGTTCGTGCGTGTCCTGGTTGGCGTTCATTCACGACACACGGTTTGCCGCTGGAGTATTCAACATGGTTTCCAGTTGGTTTGGAGATGTGGTCTGGCGAGCGTTGACGACGACGCACATTCGCCGCGCACTGGAGGCCGAAATGACGGCCGAAGAATTACGTGAAGCCTGGAAAACGATCAGCCCGGCGGCTTATGCCAGCCGACTGACCGAACTTCGGCGACCGGCGCTGTGCATTTCCAATAAATACGACCTAACGTTTTTGCCAGACCTATCGGAAATCTTTCTGGAGGATTGCCGTCGCCACGAAATCCCCGCGAAGATCAAGTATCTGAATTGCGGGCATTACACCATTGGCCGCACACCGTTCAAATACGTTGACGCCTTCCACATCATCAATTTCTTTCGCCGGTTGTGGAGGTGAAGCAGGATGGAACACGAAATCGAGAGAACGCCAAATTCATAGACACAGGTAAAAGCCCCGTGAAGGTTCATCAACAAAAAATTCTGCTGGCAGTTTTACTTGCCTGTTTAGGTTCTCGCGTCGTTGCGCAGCGGCGTGATGACCCAAGACGCGATTCGCAAATCTGGCCCGACACC
>CAZXHW010001256.1:0-1813 GCA_964639915.1 uncultured Heliomicrobium sp. | reverse complement strand
ATGTTGAGCGATTGCCATCGCCGCATTGAAAAGTTTCTCAACCTTTTGCTGACCGTGACCAAACAGGTACGGGGCAGAGAGTTGAATGACGAATATCGCACGGCGTTCGCTACGGCGCTGCGATACTTCCGCGAAGGTGCGCCGAAACACACGCGCGATGAAGAAGACTCGCTGTTTCCGCGCTTGCATCAAGCGGCAGATGCACAGGCGCAGCAAGTTCTGTCGTGGCTGGAGGAGTTGCAGCAGGATCATACGGTCGCCGATGCGGGACATCGTACGGTGGAGGCGTTGGGGAGTCGCTGGCTGGCGGAGGGGTATTTGACGCCGGAAGACGCGCAGGCGCTAACCGAAGTGCTGGAACTGCTCCACACGCTTTATCAACGACACATCGTCATCGAAGATTCCGAAGTCTTTCCGCTGGCCGGAAGAATTCTGAAGCAAGAAGACATTCAGGCGCTCGCGCACGAAATGGCAGCGCGACGTGGGCTGCGACTGGATACACAAATGCTGCCTTTTCCCCGCACGACAAATCAATGAAATCCGCCCGCCGTCACGAAAGTTTGGTTCCGCTCTCGCGCGAACATCATTACGCGCTGATGTTGTGCCTGCGTATTCATCGCGGGCTGAAATTGCATCAGGATGATTCGGCCTGGCTGCGAGATAAAGCCGAAACTGTCATTCGGTTTTTTACGAGCGATCTGACACCCCATTTTGAAGCCGAAGAAGAAGTGTTGTTTCCTGCGATGCAGTCTTGTGCTGAGGCTACGGCTTTACTTCGTGAACTGCTGTCGGAGCATCGGGAGATAGAACAGATGACAGCAGGATTGCGAGATTGCGAAACCGAATTGTTGGCCGTACGGCTCAGCGCTTTTGCGGATTTGTTGGAGGCGCATATTCGCCGCGAGGAACGCGAACTCTTTCCGCTTTTTGAGCAGCAGGTAACGCCAGAAATGGCCCAGCAAATCGGGCCGGAAATTATTCATTTGATCGGGCAAGCGGAACAACCGCGCGATCCTGAATTGCTGAGGTAAGCAAACGTGTCAGCGAAGTCGAAAAAATGCGAGATTGTTGGAGCCGGAGTTGCCAGAGAAGTGGCGGTTGGAATGCAGCAGTGAAAAGATGCCTGCACATTGTCATCTGCAGATGGTGCAACCTACCATTGATGAATTCGCCCCCGTCAGATTCCATTCCTCGCACCACACAATCTTTCCGGCGGGCCGATGGTAAGGGCGTTATGCTCAACGCAGGAATGCGGTGTTCCGACCAGTGCAGCCGTAGCGTTCGCCATTTCCACTTGGTCTAAGTTCACCTGTTCAATAACTTCGTAATACGTCGCACCTGCACAGGCACGACACAGCACACTGTCGGCAGCCAGGATTTCGCGCCCGTCGTTGATCCCTTCGCCACAGCGATCACAGGCGACACGCGCCAGCGGATGGCCGGGGCGATCTGCTTCCGGCAAGCTGACCTGTACGCGCTCGCAGCGAAAGAGACAGTCGTCAGGGAGAGTTTTGTAGGCGGTAAGCTGTTGTTCTTTTTTGGTCGAGAGGTTCGCAAAGATTTGGCGAGCCAGCTCGCGCGAGGATTCCAGCGCCACCAGGCGAACCGCCTCGCCGGTTTCCGTGTTGAGAAACGTGGCGGCCAGCTTGCCGAAGTCTCGAAATTTGAGCGTGCGTTTGCCCAAACGACATCCGGTCACGGTCGTGATGGCATCGGCGGCGCAACGATCAATTTCGACAAAGACGATCAGGCGTTTGCTGCACTTCGGTTCGGTAATTCCCACCGCGTTGCAACCGGTCATTGCCATTCTGAC
>CAZXHW010001255.1:0-1819 GCA_964639915.1 uncultured Heliomicrobium sp. | reverse complement strand
CTTCATATTTACGGGCAGGGCAATTGTGCCGCCTTCCTTTTGCATACGCAGCACGGCAACTTTCGACAAATCGCCAAAACGTGTGATGTAACCAGCTTTTGCCAGCGCTTCGGTGACCGTCATTCGCCTGGTCATTTCATAAATTCCAGGCTGAGCCACATCGCCTATGACCATAAATTTCAAGCTGTGAACCTGGGCAATCTGAATGGAAACTTTCGGCTCGCGGATGTATTCGGACAGCTTTTCGGTGAACTCTTTTTCCAGTTCTTCGATGGTGCGTCCGGCGATGTTGATGTGGCCGATCAACGGATAACTGATTCGTCCGTTTGGCGGAATAATCAAATTCGCGCGTGAATAGTTCGGCTGATCAAACACGTCCACCGAAATTACATCTTCCGGGCCAAGTCGCGTTGTCGCAAAAAAGTTATTGATGTACGGCAGAACTGCCGCTTCTTCTTCAGACTGACTTTCGCGGCGCAAGGATTGGCGTTCGGCGTCAGAGATAGATTTGGTTTGCGGTTCGTTGGCTGATTTCTTATCAGCGGTTTTGCTTTCCTGCGGCTTTGGAGCCTTGTCTAACTCGGACTGGGCAAACACCAACACAGGAACAAGCAGCGTTAATAAGACTGCGAAAAGGGGATTGCGGAAAAATTTCATAACAACCTCCAGCTATCTTCCGTAACCAAACAGCACGACTTTGATGGTTTTGAACATAATCCAAATGTCGAACAGCAACGAGACGTTTTTGATGTAGTACAAATCGTACTGCAATTTCTGCATGGAGTCTTCCACTGAAGCGCCGTAGCCGTAATTGACTTGTGCCCAGCCGGTCAGTCCAGGCTCTACCAAATGGCGCTGAGAGTAGAACGGAATTTGCTCCGACAGTTGTTCGACAAACACCGGACGTTCAGCGCGCGGCCCAACGAAGCTCATGTCTCCGCGCAGGATGTTGATGAATTGCGGAATTTCATCCACTCGCGTTTTGCGCAGGAAGTTGCCGATTCGCGTGATGCGCGGATCGCGCTTGGCAGCCCATTGCGCAACGCCGCCTTTTTCGGCGTCCTGTCGCATAGAACGGAACTTGATGATTTTGAAGGTTCGCCCGTTTTTGCCAACGCGTTCCTGGGTGTAAAAGATCGGCCCGGGCGAATCGAGCTTGATGGCGATAGCAGCCAGCAGAGCAATCGGCAGCGACAAAAGAGTTCCGACCATCGCCATAAACAGATTGAACAACCGCCGGATAAATCCCCAAACGGTGCTGCGTTTTCCGCCGCCTGAAAAAATGATCCAGCTTGGCCGCAACATTTCGACGCTGATTTTGCCGGTCAGTTTTTCGTAAAGCGCTGTGCCTTCTTCGATGGCGGCTTGGTTTTGCAGACGGATTTCCAGCAACTGGTCAACGGGCAAATGGCCTCGACGGTCTTGCAAGGCGACCACAACGCGGTCAATTTTTTCTTCCTCTACGATTCGGGTCAGATCGCCGACCGCGCCCAGCACTTTGCGCGAGAAAGCCACTTTCCCGGTTTCAGGCGAATCGCTGTGGCTGACCAGTTCGGTTCCGATCAGCTTCGGATCTTCCGAAATGTAGCCGGAAACTTTGTAGCCCAAATCGCGCCGCAGCATGGCTTCGTGGGCAACATCCAGCGCCAGTTTGTCCGTTCCGACGATCAACAAATGGTCACCCAGAAACGGATGTCGCATCACCCAGTGAATGCCGAAGCGCCAAACAATCATCACCGACAGCGCCATCATCAACGCCATCACCGGCACGCCGTTGCCATACCGAATCGCCGCATCGCCGTCCGATTCCTGCAAATAT
>CAZXHW010001254.1:0-1821 GCA_964639915.1 uncultured Heliomicrobium sp. | reverse complement strand
ATTTTCTGATGAAAGGATGCCGCGCTATTTTCGGCTACAAGGAAGAGTTCGCCGTTCCCTTTGAGGACCTGGCAGAGTTGAATGAACTGGCTGAAGAGTTTTTTGGCAGCGACGCGGAAATTGATCGGGCTTTTGCGGAAGGCATTCCGGTTGAGCAGATTCTGGATAGAGTTCGCCGCAAATTCGACGAAAACATTGCCCGGCTGGACGAACGCGGTCAACGTGAAGCTTCCGCCGCGCTGGAAAGCAACCGCGATTTATTGATTGGCCTGTTTGCGCGAAGCTAAAATCCGCCGGCTTAGATTTTGACGCAATCCCTTCATTTGATACTCTTCGTTCACCAAACCAAATCGAATTCCTGAAGTGCTGCTGAACTAGCAGTTGAAGCAAGAGACAACTGTATGCCAAATAAAACCAAGTCTTTCGTGCTGATTCCCATTGCGATCATGCTGATGTTCATCGGCGTGTTTCGCTCTCCAATCACGGCAGCGTTTCAGAATTCGCCATCGGCGGAAGCCTTGAAAAAACGCGAAGAGCTTTACCGGCTGAACAACCTTGGCGTGGCGCTGATGGAACAGTACAAACACGAAGATGCCGCCAAACAGTTCAAGCTGGCGCTGGAACGCGACCCCAATTTTGCCATCGCCCGGATCAACTTGGCGATGGCGTATTTCTTCCTGAACGATGTCAAAACTGCTGTGACAGAGGCGCAAGCTGCGCTAAAGCTGGCACCCACAAGTTTGCACGCGCAGTATGTGCTTGGGTCGGCGTACAAAAACGACCGCCTGTACGACGAAGCAATTGCCGCGTTCAATAAAGTGCTGGCTGTGGACCCGAAAGACCCTTACAGCAACATCCAAATCGGCCAAAGCTATTCTTCCAGGCAACAATACGCACAAGCCGCCGATGCCTTTCGCCGCGCAATGGAAGCCGAACCCTATAACGCGACCGCCGTTTACAGTCTGGCGCAAGCGCTGATCCGTTCCGGCAAACAAGCCGAGGGGCAAAAAATGCTGGATCAGTTTCAGAAACTGAAAGCTTCCGGCTATTCAACGACGCTGGGAAACAGTTACGGCGAAAGAGGCAAATATGCCGAAGCCGTTGTTAGCACAGGAGCCGAACCAGATTTAGTTTCAAAAGAAGCCGCGAAAGTCAGCTTTGTTGATGCCACTGCCGGATTGAATGTCAAAACAACTGCCAAGCCGCTATCCGTCGCGCTTGGTCGTAAACTGACGAAAGCGGAATTCACCGAACCAACAAAACAGGAATTGGTTTCGGCGTTCAGTTCAAACGTCGCGCTTGCAGATTACGATGGAGACAACAAGCTGGACTTATTGGTCAGCGGCGTCGAAGGCAGCAAGCCCTTTATCAAGCTTTTCAAAAACGACGGCGGCAAATTCATTGATGTAACTGACAAGGCGAAACTTTCGACCAACGGTTTTGTCAGCGGAGCCGTTTTCGGAGATTTCGACAACGATACCAAAACTGATCTGGCCGTCTTCGGCTATCAAACATTGACGATTTGGAAAAACAACGGTGACGGCAGTTTCAGTGACGTTACCGAAAAATCCGGGCTGCCAAAAACGACGGCTTGGGCAATGACGGCGGCTTGGGTGGATGCAGATCACGACGGTGATCTGGATTTGTTTGTCGGAAATTTTGCCGACCTCTCTCAGTTTCCAGCGAAGGATTCAGTCACATTTCCGGATGATTTTGCCGGGGAAGAAAATCGTCTTTTTCAAAACAACGGCAATGGCACATTCACAGACATTACCGCCAAAACAGGTTTAGGCGGTGGCAAGAACAAAACCACAGCCATTG
>CAZXHW010001253.1:0-1822 GCA_964639915.1 uncultured Heliomicrobium sp. | reverse complement strand
CAGAGTTTCGGAAAAGGTTTGGTGCAGCGAATTTTCCCGCTTGTGAACAGCGGAGGTCTGATTTTGACTATCGCGCATTACTACACGCCAAGCGGACGATTGATTCAGCGCGATTACTCAAACGGTTCCATGTTTGAATACTACACGCGCCGCAATGCTGGCGGTGATACGGCAACCCCAGCCAAACGATCCGATGAACGTCAAACCGATCTAGGCCGCACGGTTTATGGCGGAGGCGGCATCGAACCAGACGTAAAGCTTGAAAGCTCTGAATACATGACTCCTGCCCAGGTTCGGTTGAGCCATGGAATTTTCCTTTTTGCTAGAGACTTGGTCGCCGGACAAATTTCCATTGCCCCGAATTTTAAGGTCAATGGCCTGGAGTACGACCACAAATTGAAACCGACAGAATTCGTTATCAACGATGCAATTCTGAAAGCCCAGAAAGAATTCCTGGTTAAGTTTTATCACGACAACCCTGAATATGGCGTGACTGCTGCTGCTATTGATGAAAATGCGAAGTGGCTGCATCGCCAACTCCGTTACGAAGTTTTGACGGCTGCTTATGGCTCCGATCGCGCCCAGCTAGGCATTGCTGATTGGGATACGATTTTGCAAAAGGGCGTCAGCGAAATGCCGAACGCAGCAGATCTGGCCCAGCGCGCCTGGAAGCGCAATTCGGCGGCTTCGCGGCCAGGGGGCAAGTAAGCTTCAAGAAATCTTGGACTAACTTTCAATTCAAACTGGGCGGCTGGAGGTTCTTCAGCCGCCCAAGTTCTTTGGGGCATCCGCAATGCAAATCATTGACACACACCAGCACTTATGGGACTTGGACAAGCTGCCTTACTCCTGGACAGTGAACCAACCAAAGCTAAATCGCAGTTTTCGCATGAGCGATTATCTGGAAGCCACAGCAGGAATCGAAATCGTCAAATCCATTCACGTCGAAGCCGACATTGACGAAGCGTTTATCCCAGATGAAACCCGGTACATTCTGGAATTGAGTGAACGCGACGACAATCCGCTTTCCGGCGTTGTTGCTGGAGCCAGACCTGAATACGACAACTTCCGCGAATACATACAGCAATTTGCCCGTCACCCCAACTTGAAAGGCATACGGCGGTTGCTGCAATCGGAACCGGATGAGCTTTCAACAACAACGACGTTTACAGAAAACATTCGCTCGTTGGAAGAATTCGGCCTGTCATTCGACATCTGCGTTCGTGACCATCAACTGCCTTTGGCGATTCGCCTGGTCAAAGAATGCCCAAACGTCAGCTTCATCATGGATCATTGCGGCAACCCCGACATCAAGCATCAAAACTATGACGCCTGGCGTGATCGAATTTCAGAAATCGCCGACTTGCCCAATGTCGCCATCAAAGTCTCCGGCATTATCGTCAATACAGATATTGAAAACTGGATGGTGGAAGATATGCGCTTCCCTGTTGAGCACGTCATCGCCAGTTTTGGCTGGGATCGCGTCATGTTTGGCAGCGATTGGCCAGTTTGCACTTTAGCGGCAAGTTATCAGGGATGGTTTGATGTATTGAATTTCCTGGTGAAGGGCACCAACGAAGAGAACCTCAGAAAGCTGTTCAAAGAAAATGCAGAGCGTGTTTACAGGCTAGGCTAGCCAAATCCCTATATCCTCAGCCATCAGTAAAGCCACACAATTGGTACAACTCGGCAATAAGTCGTTGTATGGCTACCCTTCAGCCGTATGGTTTTGCCACACACATACACTCGCTCAGCTTCTCCCTGACAACATAGTTGCCCCTTTTCCTCAGAAAATTACGGCCATTTGAAGACTGGGGGAAGA
>CAZXHW010001252.1:0-1824 GCA_964639915.1 uncultured Heliomicrobium sp. | reverse complement strand
GCCAAGCTTGCCTGTCAGCGTCACTTTTCCTGAGCCTTCAATCAGCGTCGTTTCGACCTGCAAAACATCGCCGCCAACTTCTGTAACAGCCAAGCCATGAACCAAACCTATCTCGCTTCGTTCGGTAATTCGCAACGGCCTGAACTTGATGGGGCCGAGCAATTGCCTGGAAGAAACAGCATCAACTGTAAAGTTGAATTGTTCCGAGCCGTCACCGTTTTTCTTTTCCTTGGCTTGTTGAACAACTTGTTTGGCAACTTTGCGGCAAATTGAACCTAACTCGCGCTCCAGACTGCGAACACCTGCTTCTCGCGTGTAATACTCAATGATGGTTTTCAATCCGTCGTCTGTGAACGTGATTTGCGGCAATTTCAATCCATTGGCTTCAGCCTGCTTTCGGACCAGATGGCGTTTGGCAATTTCCATCTTTTCACGCTCTGTATACCCGGCAAGTTTGATGACTTCTAGCCGATCTTGCAGTGCTGGCGGAATCGTATGCAAAACATTGGCTGTGGCAATAAACATCACCTGCGACAAATCATATTCCACATCCAGGTAATGATCGTGAAAAGCCTGATTCTGCTCGGGGTCCAGGACTTCCAAAAGCGCCGATGCGGGATCACCTCGAAAATCTCTGCCCAGCTTATCAACCTCATCCAGCAGAATTAGCGGATTGACCGTTCCGGCTTTCTTCATCATCTGGACGATTTGCCCCGGCAATGCGCCAATATAGGTTCGACGATGTCCACGAATTTCAGCTTCGTCCCGTACTCCGCCCAGACTTAAGCGCACAAATTTGCGACCGGTAGCATTGGCAATTGAGCGTCCAAGACTGGTTTTACCTACGCCGGGAGGTCCAACAAAGCACAAGATCGAACCGCGCGGCTTTTCAACCAATTGGCGGACCGCCAGATATTCAAGAATGCGCTCTTTGATCTTCTCCAAGCCAAAGTGGTCTTCATTGAGCACGTCCTGCGCAGCGAGAATGTCGTTTTTCTCCTCGCTAGATGCTGTCCAGGGAACCGCCAGCAGCCAATCCAGGTAATTGCGCGAAACAGTTGTTTCGGCTGACATCGGCGGCATCTGTTCCAGTCGCTGCAATTCAGCCAAAGCCTTTTCTTTGGCTTCTTCGGTCATTCCGGCCTGTTCGATTTTTCCCCTTAATTCCTCGATTTCAGCGCGGTCGTCCTTACGGCCTAGCTCTTTGTAAATCGCTTTGATTTTTTCATTCAGGTAATGCTCACGCTGCTGGCTTTCCATCTGGCGCTTGACGCGAGTTTGAATTGTTCGATCCAGATTTACTTTTTCGATCTCCACTTCCAGAAGCTCCGCCATCTTAACCAGCCGCGCTTGAACCGAATAAATTTCCAACAGGGATTGCTTGTCTGGCAAGTCTAGTTTCATCTTGTCGGCAAGTTGATCCACCATTTGGCCAGGACTGGGAGCCCGTAGCGCAGCCTGGATTTGATCGAAATTTCCTTCCTGGGCGACTTTCAAATACTGCTCGACCAAGCCCACTACCTTCGACACAAAAGGGGCAAGGCGCTTGTTGTTTTCGGCCAAAACCGGAGCGCGACGAACCGTCGCCATCAGATAACCATCCTGCTCTTCAAAGCGAATTGCTTGAGCGCGTTCCCGCCCTTCTACCAGGACTTTGATTGTCGCGTCTTCGGCTTTGTACATACTGTTGGATATGTAAGCCAAAGTACCATACGCGTATATCTGATCGGGAGTTGGGTCTTCCACTGTGGCATCGTGCTGCGTGGCGAGAAAGATGATCCTGTCACCTGTGAGCGCCGACTCCAGCGCCTGCACTGATGAAGA
>CAZXHW010001251.1:0-1828 GCA_964639915.1 uncultured Heliomicrobium sp. | reverse complement strand
GCAGCAACGGTTTTGGTGGCAACGGAGGCTTCGGCGGCGGTGGCGGCAGCGGCAGCGGCGCGGGAGGCAGTCATAACAGCGGTGGGTTTGGCGCTAATGATGGCGGTGGTAACACTGCCGGCGGTGGCGGCGCTGGTCTGGGCGGAGCCGTCTTCAATAATTATCAAGGCATTATTACCATTACCAACAGCACGCTGTCCGGTAATACAGTCACTGGCGGCATAGGCGGCTTTAACCAGACAAACTTTGGAAGCGTTGCTTTCGCGTTGGGCAGCGGATTGTTCAACCGCAACGGCACGGTGACGATTGTCAGTTCGACCGTCAATGATTCGATCTACAATCTGGGCGCAGCCAATACCGATTATTCCGGCGGCCCTTCGCGCAGCGGCGGTAGTCTGACCATCGTCAGCAACATCATCGGCACTTGCGACAACAATGGCGGCACGGTGACCGGCCCACTGGCGAACAGGAACCTGATTCAAAATAACTCCGGTTGCGACACGCCCGCGTTGACCAGCGATCCGCTGCTGGCGCCGCTCGGCAATTACGGCGGCAATACGCAAACGCAGCCGCCGCTCAATGGCAGTCCGGCGATTGATGCGGGGGACAATAGCGTGACAGGTGCGCCATATAATTTAACGACCGACCAGATCGGCCAGGCGCGCCAGGCCAATGGCACGGTGGATATCGGCGCTTACGAAAACAGCCTTACTCTAAGTCCGCTGACTTTGCCCAATGCGCAAGTCAGTACGGCCTATAACCAAACCATCACGGCCAGCGGTGGCACTCCCGCGTATACATTTGCCGTCACCAATGGAACGTTGCCGACTGGACTGACGCTTTCTTCCGCAGGCGTGCTGAGCGGGACACCTTCGGCGGCAGGCGGGCCGTTCACGTTCATTGTCACGGCCACGGACAGCACCGGCAAAAAAGGCAGCCGCCTTTACAACACCATCACCATTTGCGCCACGATTTCCGCGACGCCTGCGTCATTGCCGAACGCGACCTTCGGCGTTGGGTATACGCAGTTGCTGACGGGAACGGGTGGCACCGCGCCCTACACTTTTCTTGTTACCGGCGGAGCCTTGCCCTCAGGAATGAACCTGACGCAAAGCGGCACGCTGATAGGCAGCCCTGTCACTTCCGGCACATCAAATTTCACTGTCACGATCACGGATGTGAACGGTTGTTCCGGAACGAAAGCCTATTCGTTGCTGGTCAATGCCAACGGCTGTTCCCCGTTCGCGATCACCGTCACCACCAATGCCGACAGCGGCGCGGGCAGTTTGCGTCAGGCCATCGCGGACATTTGCGGCGGCGGCACGATCACCATTCAACCCGGTCTCGGTACAATCAGTTTGAGCACGGTGGGCGATTCGACTTTTGGCCCAACAGCGCTGGCCATCAGCGGTAAAGCCGTCACCATCAACGGAAACGGCGCGACAATCGAACGGCTGACCGGCGTGACAAACTTGCGACTGTTTTACGTTGATGCGACAAGCTTTTTGAATCTTCAGAACCTGACGTTGCAAAACGGCCTGGCCAAAGGCGGCAACGGCGGAACCATCGGCGGCGGCGGCGGCGGCGGACTGGGCGGAGCCATCGTCAATCAAGGCAACTTGACCGTACAAAACTGCACGCTGACCAACAACCAAGCGCTGGGCGGCAATGGCGGAGCAAGCGGCAGCACCAACTTTAGCGGCGCGGGCGGCGGCGGTGGGCTGGGCTTCAACGGCGGAAACGCCGGTGGCGGCGGCGGCGGCAGAACCGGCGCGGGTGGAAATGGCAGCGGTGGCGTAGGCGGCTTACCGGCAGGTGGCAGCGGCGC
>CAZXHW010001250.1:0-1842 GCA_964639915.1 uncultured Heliomicrobium sp. | reverse complement strand
ACCTCACAAGAAGGCTTCTTCCTGTGAACAAATAAGCCGACTGGGGGGCGCACCCCGGACAATGTGAGGGATGTTTCGCTAGTCTTTCACCGCTTGGTCGGCCTATTGGGAAGCGAAGTAGAAAAGCAGTTCACGATCTGCGCTTACCACATCAAAATCGTACTGAAGTTATGAGATACGTTCCTGTAGTAGATAGTAACCAACTTCCCTTAATGCCGACGACGCCGAGCCGGGCGGATCGTTGGATCAAGACGCGCAAGGCCACCGGCTTTTGGAAGCAAGGCATCTATTGCGTGCGGTTGAATACCGAACCGAGTGGGCGCATCACCCAGCCAATTGCGGCAGGCGTTGATCCCGGTTCTAAGCGAGAGGCGATCACTCTCAAGTCTCGCGCCCGTACGTTTCTCAACGTTCACCTACACGCCCGAACGGGCGTAAAAGAGAAATTGGAGACACGCCGGAATATGCGCCGGACACGTCGTACCCGCACGACACCGTATCGGAAGTGCCGCCCGAATCGTGGCCACTCCAAGATCAAAGGGCGCATTCCGCCTTCAACCTTCGCCCGGTGGAATAACAAGTTGCGCGTGCTGGATTACCTCTTAAAGATATTCCCTGTCACGCACGCCAACATTGAAGACATTCAGGCCGAAACAAGGAAGAAAAGGAAGAAGAAGAAAGGCAACCGCCCTAGTTGGAATGCTCATTTTTCCCCTCTCCAAGTGGGCAAAGAGTGGTTCTATGTAGAGATTCAGCAGCGAGGTTTGGAACTAGAAACCCGTCTGGGCTGGCATACCAAAGAATTACGTGACCAGTTCGGCCTAAAGAAAACCAAACAGAAAATGGCTGAGACATTTTCTGCGCACTGTGTAGACAGTTGGGTGTTAGCCAATGACATTGTAGGTGGTCACACCGAACCGGACAACATAGAAATCTTTGTGATGAAGCCACTCGACTTCGCCCGTCGTCAACTTCACAAACTGCAACCAGCCAAAGGCGGTGAGCGAGCTAATTACGGCGGCACGGCAAAGAACGGACTCGTGCGCGGTTCGCTCGTGATTTACAAAGGGCGTGGGTTAGGCATTTTAGGCGGATGGACAAAGGTCGGCTTAACGATCAACACCTTAGCCGGAGAGCCGAAATACAAAGCTGTCAAGCGCCAAAACATTCAATTTGTTGCGTACAATAAATGGGTCACGCACTATGTCAATTAACT
Organism: uncultured Heliomicrobium sp.; assembly: GCA_964639915.1. Classification (GTDB taxonomy): domain Bacteria; phylum Acidobacteriota; class Blastocatellia; order RBC074; family RBC074; genus RBC074. The sequence goes on along the minus strand of CAZXHW010001250.1, from coordinate 626 downwards.
CACCCGGACAAACAGAAGGCTCTCGTGGGTTCCGGTGTACTCCATCCACCCTAGAGGTTCGTAACATGACATCGTGTCGTCACTCGTCAGAACTTATGGAAATTGAAAGCAATGGAATTAAGCTGCTCGCCTGTGCGTTGTGCGGATGCGAGTGTCAATACGGTGAAAGGAAATTACCGCGCAATGTCCCGCGTGTGGAAATGAATATTATCGGCATCGGCCTACCGTAAAAACATACTATTGTCCTTGCAACCGCGCACGATCCAGAGCGACCCTCGCGGCGAGCCGTCTCGTGTTTCACCATAAAGATGCAATAGCCAATCCCGACCTCATTCCACATCGCGTGATCTGGTTGCCCGAAGAGAAAGGGAGCGGCCTTCCGACCACGATCCAGAGAGTTCGATTGGCAAACAGTCCCTATCTACCTGCCGATCAAATGGATGAACGCGCTTATCATTGCTGGCTGGAGCGGGAACTCAATCAAACTGACTCGCCTCTGTTTGTCGAAGTAACGAGGCTCATCGAAATCATCAAAAAACAAATTCTGGTTCTGATTCACCCAGAAGAGAACATTGCGCAACTTTTCAAAAGCTACCTGCTTTATCTTGCGACAGGAGATGTTAGGC
>CAZXHW010001249.1:0-1846 GCA_964639915.1 uncultured Heliomicrobium sp. | reverse complement strand
GTGTATCGGATAAACGGTGACTGCGGTACTTAAAAAAATCGAAGGGCTGAGCGTCATCGGGCGCGAACGGGTTTATGAAACCTTGCGCCGTTTGGGTGTGGAATCCGAAGCCGATATGGATACTACGATGGCCAACAGCGTGGGCCGCGAAATCGGCGCGCGCTGGATTCTGACCGGCGGGTATCAAAAGATCGGCGAAATGCTCAGGATTACCGCGCGCGTTGTGGGAGTTGAAAGCGGCGAAGTCGTGCGGACGGTCAAAATTGACGGTCAGATGAAAGACATTTTCGAGCTTCAGGACAAGATCGTTTATGAACTTTCGCGCGACCTGGATCTGAGTTTGAAGAGCGGTGAGCTTGAAGGCATCGAACAGAAGGAAACTGAAGTTCTGGAAGCGTATGAAGCCGCCTCCAAAGCGGAAGTCATGCTGATGTCCGGCGACAAGGATGCCGTTGAAGAAGCAGTCAAATTGCTGGTGCTGGCAATTACTCTTGATCCGAAGTATGCCAATGCCTACGTGGGTCTTGGATATGCCTACACGCTTCAGGGACAGTTTTTTGCCAAACCGGAAATGCTGGCAACCGGTGTCGAATTCTTCCAAAAAGCAATCGAGCTTCAGCCAATGCTGGCTGACAGTTATGCCGGCCTGGGAATGGCGTTTGTGGCGATGGGACGCGACGAAGACGCGATGGGCGCTTTGCGGCGCGCAATGGCGTTCGCCTCGGACAATGCGGATGTTCACAGTTCGCTGGGGCGGGTTTATGCGATTGGCAAAGGAATGTTCCGCGAAGCGATTGCCGAATATCGGAAAGCGTTGAAGATCAATCCCGGCGATGCCTGGTCGGCACAGCAAATTGCCCTGTGCAGCGCCTATGTCGGTGAATACGAACTTGGCGAAGAAGCCGCGCGACAGGCCATTCTTGCCCAGGAAGGGTTCATTTCCGGTCACGAAGGCGTTCGCTTGATCGGCTCCCACGTCCGGCTGGCGCATCTATACAATCTGCAAGGCAAGTACGACGACGCGATCTCCGAGTGTTACCGCGAAATTGTTTTCCTGCGGAACTCCAACCATGCGCTGAAAGAACGCACCCTGATTGAGGTCCACCAGAAACTGGTTAGCGCCTACATGCGACAGGGAAACCAGGCAGATGCGCGCGCCGCTTATGAACAAGTCACCAAAGGCTTTGAGGCGCGTTTGGCGCTAGGAGCCGACGAACCCTTTACGCGCTATTACGTCGCATGCGCTTCGGCGATGATGGGCGACAAAACCGCCGCCTTAGAGCACCTGACCAAAGCCATCGAAGGTCGCCGCAACTTCAACGCCGCCCGCGCCAAAGTGGAAATTGACTTTGAAGGGTTGCGGGAGGACGCCGAGTTCCAGAGCCTTCTATCCCGATGCATGTGTTAGTGAACTAGAAACCTTCTTTAGCCTACATTGCCTGTCTCAGTCCTGATGTAGGTAACCGGCGGCTTATGAACAACCACGACAAACAACAGTCTACAACTCGTTTGGCGGCAATTCCTCGCTTGAACTTTGGTCATTACCCGACGCCCATTGAAGAAGTTCCCCGATTCCGGCAATTGCTCGGCTCTAACGCTCCGCGCATTTTCATCAAGCGCGACGATTACACGGGGCCTGGGTTTGGCGGCAACAAAGTCCGCAAGCTGGAATACATTCTGGCAAAAGCCAAAGCGGACGGAGCCGATGTCGCCATCAGTTGCGGTGGAGTGAAATCGAACCACGCGCGGGTGACGGCGGCGATGTGCGCGCGCGTGGGTTTGCGCTGCGTGCTGGTGCTAAATCAGGCGGCAGTGATGTTCGACGGGTTGAATCCGGCCAGTCTGG
>CAZXHW010001248.1:0-1848 GCA_964639915.1 uncultured Heliomicrobium sp. | reverse complement strand
TAGCGACTCTTCCATAAACTCCTATGTTTATAAACGACAAAAATGTTTTGCAATTGATTCTATATAACATTTTTGTCACTTCGGTTGAAAAGGAATGCCTGCCGTTTCAGGATGTTTTGCGATTCTTCCTCAGTTTTAACAATGGGATACGCATTTCAGCTTGATAGACAGAACAAACCCGCCTTGTTAGGATGCAAGCACCGTACAAAATCAATGGATTCCCCACAAAAATGTCTTGGCGACAATACTGCCGACCTTTTATCAAGGAGAATTATGCCCAAAACAATACTTATCTTTTTTGTGTTGAGTTTTATATGCCTGGCCTGCGGAGCGGTTGCGCTGGCTGACGAATTGAAGTTGAAAAATGGAGACCGCCTGACGGGGACCATTATCAAAGCCGATGGGAAAACGCTGACCCTGAACACGGATTATGCGGGAACAATCAATATTTCAACCGATGCAATAGCAGAAGTCGTTTCAAAAGATCCGCTGTATGTCGAAACAAGCGATGGCAAAACAATCATTGGGAAGATAGAAGCCAGCGGCGGCAAATATGAAGTTGAAACCAAAGAAACAAATAAAGTATCCGGGGAAATGAGCGCGGTTCGGGCCATTCGTTCCCAGGCAGAGCAAGCTGCTTACGAACGAATGCTCAAACCAAGCTGGTTTGATTTGTGGAATGGTGGATTGGATTTCGGCTATAGCCTGACAACCGGCAACACACGAACAAACAATTTGGCGCTTGGAGCAAATCTCAGTCGCCAGAGCAAGCGCGACAAAACCACGCTTTATGCCGCGTACATCAATGCCAAAAATAAAAACAAAGGCATTACCGAAACCACTGCAAACGCGATTCGTGGCGGTGGACGATACGAAATCAACCTTTCCAGCCGCGTGACAACATTCGGGTTTGCCGATTTTGAATACAATCAGATTCAATTGCTGGATTTGCGTTCGGTGTTGGGCGGAGGTTTCGGCTATTACGTAGTTAAAAAAGACCGCATGCAATTACAGGCTTTCGGAGGCGGTGCGTACAACCGAGAAAACTTCTCGACAGGTTTGCGGCGCAACTCCGGCGAGCTTTTCGTTGGAGAGGATTTCGCGCTGAAAATTTCCGACCGTGTAGTGTTCAAAGAGCGCTATCAACTGTTCCCGAACATGACTGACCGCGGCGAATATCGTCATACCTTCGATAGTTCGCTGACAACAAAACTGACAAATTGGATGACCTGGAATGTGACGGCCAGTAACCGTTATATTTCCAATCCTCCGTCGGGATCGAAAAATAACGACTTGCTGCTGACAACTGGAATCGGCGTCAGCTTCACAAACTTCAATTTTAAGAGGTGATTTTGGTTCGGGCAGTGCCGTATTGAGAGCGGCACTGCCCTGATGTTTACAGCGGCTGGCGTCCGGCGAAGCCTGTGTCCGTATCGTGCCACCATTCGATGAAGTCTTCGCCTTTCATCCAACAAAGCAGCACAACCCGGCCATCGCGCATGTGCGGAAAGTCGCACAACCCTTTGTCAAAATCTTTGATTTCGACGCCGAGTTCCAGAATCTCCTGTGCTGAAGCCAGAAATGTGGTCAAAGCATTGACGTACTCGCCTGAGCGCATGATGCCGCCGCCGCCAGATTGCTGGCTGGCAAGTTTGGTGTGCGAAGCAAGTCCGCCCATCGCTTCACGTGCCCGGTCAATCTTTCGCCATAGCCTTTTGACATCTGGCAACAGAGCATTGGCTTCTTCGACTGTAAATAGTCTCATTGGTTTATCGCTTGTGTCTGGATTGATGTTAGTAATTAGACCAACCGTAAATCGGAAAAGCAACCTCTCGATTGTTATCTGGT
>CAZXHW010001247.1:0-1853 GCA_964639915.1 uncultured Heliomicrobium sp. | reverse complement strand
GCGAACCTTGCTCAATCCGGCATCCAGCGCCAGAGTTTCCGCATCGCCCGCTGTTAACCGTTCAGCGATTAGCCGCTCAACTTCCGGTGAATGCGCGACCAGATCAAGGTCAAACAGAGCTTCCCAGTAAACTGAAAAGAATTCGCCGAAACTTCCCTGCGTAGCCAGCTTGGCGACAACCGTCGCGCCTTTCTTTGCCACACGAATCAATTCATCCAGCCCATCTTCGATTTCCGCGACTGGCAGCATTGAAAGATCGCCGATGACCAAATCAAATTCGCCTCTGGGAAAATCCAGCTTCTTCAGCGAACCAACCTGAAAGCTTGCTCGATTCGGCTTCTTCACATCGGCTTTGCCTCGCGCCAAAATCAGCCGTTCTTCGCTGGGATCAACGCCGACGACCTCCACTTTTGATCCGGCGCGCAGCGAAAAATCCACGGCGTAACCGCCGGTGCCGCACATCGCGTCCAGAACCTTTCCTTCTTTCGGAAGCTCGATTTCCTCGTCCACCAGCCGGTCGAATACTTCGCGCCAGCCCGGAGCTATGTATAAGTCGTAAATATAGGCCAATTCCTTGGCATCATGTTTTGCGATTTGTGAACTACCAACCATTCCCTCTTTCATCTCCTTTTGATTTCTTTGACCAGTTCGCCCGCGCCGTAAAGCTTTTGCAATGCTTCGACAATTGCCAAAGCATGAACACCAACTGCGCGCGAGCCTTCGTTTTCGTCAATGTATAGATACCGATTCGGCAGCTTCTGAACATTGCTGTCGAAATTGATGCCGACAATTTCTCCGCTTCGCGTAATCACAGGACTGCCGGAACAACCGCCGATGGTGTCCGCCGTGTAAACAAAATTGAGCGGCGTCGAAAGCTCCAGCTTGGATTTTGCATCGCGCCAACGCTGCGGCAAATCATATGGCGGCTTTTCGCCAAAGCTGGTTGCGCGGTCGAACAATCCGTAAAACGTTGTCTTGAAAGGCACAAGCGTCGTGTCTTCCTCATACCCGGCGACCGTGCCGTAAGCGATTCGCAAGTTGAAGTTTGCGTCCGGCGAAATCGTTTTTCCGTAAACCGCAAACCGCGCTTTGGCAATCTTTTCCCCGGCAGCAGATTCGACGCTCAAAATCTTCTCTTCATTCCAGGACCGCAGTTCGCGGATGATCGGCTCCACGCGCCGAGCCAGTTCGATCAGCGGATCGTTGGATTTGTTGATGACGTCTCGGCCACCTTCAAACAAAGTTTTGCGAAATGCCAGATCGTTCAGTTTCGTTCCGGCTACCAACTTCTTTGCCGCTTCCGCAGGCGTGAAATCGCCAAGTGCTGCGCGAATAAATGGATCGTCTTTGCCCAGCGTCTTCGCCCCCTCTTCCAGCCATGCAGCCAAAATTGCCTCTTCCATGACCGGATAAATCGGCGCAGGCGACAGCAAACTCAGCTTCAGCGCTTCCAGCCGGTTGTCACGGAATTCTTCGTAGCGTTGGTCGCTCGGCTTGCGAATCTCTTCAGCATAACGAACAAAGTTTGATGCAAGCGCTCCCAGCCGCGAAGGCGTCAAGGTTGAAAACGCGATTCGCTTCGCCATCGGCGGCAACCCAGAGTAGGCCGTTTCGATTTGCGTCCAGCCTTCGCCATACGTTCGCTGCCATTCGGCGTTCGCGGCGACGGCTTTTCTGAGCGCGGCCTCGTCATCTTCTTTCTTTTTGAAGATTCGCGGATTTTCAAGTCCTGCTTGTTGGCCAACCAATCGCTTGATGGAATTTTCCAGACTGCGAATTGCTGAAGAAGCTTGTCGGCGTTGCTCTTCGCCGAGTTTGGAATACTGTCTCAGCGCCGCACTGCGTGAAGTCCA
>CAZXHW010001246.1:0-1868 GCA_964639915.1 uncultured Heliomicrobium sp. | reverse complement strand
CGAAGGGATGGCACCAGATGATGGACAGATTGGCATTGTCGCGGATTTCTACATGAATTTGGCTGGTATCCAGTTCACCGACAACACAGCCTACGACATCATCGTGCGGATGGTGCAGGAGGTCTACAAAGAGTTTGAGAGTATTAATCGCAATCGCAGTGAGAAGCGTGAACCGACCCTCAGCAAACTGCTCGATTTGCTTGCGACCTGGAATTACGAAGGTCGCTTGAAAGAGCGCGCGCTGGAAATTCTCAACTCTCTGGAGAAATACCGCGACAAGTATTTCGTGGATGCGCCGACCCACCCCGATTTTATTCACGACACGGTGTTTGATGTCTACGAATTGGGCAATCTCAATGAATTCTCTGGGCCGATCAAAATTGCGCTGGCTTCGGCCATCATTGCGCGCGTGTTGCGGTCGGTGGGCAAGCCAAATGCCGATGGCACGTTCTCGCCGATGTTGAATGTCGCACTGGAATTGAATGAAATTCGGCGCGAGTATCCACAAATCATTCCGGTGTTCGTGAAGTCGGCACAGACGGGACGCAAGGAAAATGTTGTCACGCTGATCGAAGGCCAGTCTTATTCCAACATCGAAGACATTCCCGCTTTCCGCGACAACGCAGGCTTTCGCATCATCGGCAAACAGAGCAGCCGCATTGAAGACCTCGCCGCCGCCTGTGGCTTCTCCCAAAGTACCGAAGATGCGATCCGCACCATCCACAATGTTCCCGGCCTCCACAGCCAGTTCGTCACAGTCTGGGGCGCAGATGCGAACCAGAAAGTAGAAATGATTCAGGTCGAGTTGTCGCCAGTCGAACTCTGGGTCAGCACCAGTCACCCGGATGAACGCAATGCGCGCGTGCGCGTACAAGCGCTTCGCCCCGACTGGACAATGGCGGATTGTGTGAGTTGGCTCGCGCAAGTATACCCGCGCGGACTCACCAGTATTGGACGTAGCAACATAGACGAAGGTTCATTGCAGGAAGGCTATTAACCGCCACTTAGAAGGAGGCGCTCGGCGAGGCATCTGCTCACAAGGTTAAGCGTGCCACAACAAGAAAACCGAGCCGCCTCCTGCCCCTACCGAAAGGATACAGCTATGAAAAGAATTGTCCAACCAATCACCATTGGTCTCTTGTTAACTGCCCTTCTTTTCCCAACGGTCACAGTACAAGCGCAATGGACGGTCTATGATCCCGTCGCCAGCGTCCACGCCATTCAGCAATTACAGCAGTGGGTGGCAGCCATTCAAAAGTATGAAACGATGATTCAAAACGGAATTGAGCAAGTCACGAATATGCGCTCCATTATGCAGCAGGGCGAAAAGATGCTCCTGCAATACAAGATCAGCGAATGGGGCAAATTGATTCGGCTTGGGTTCCAACTCAAATGGCAAGTGGCGAACCTGCTAACTGCGCAAGGTCGCATCTTTATGGGGATTCAGCGCCGCGCGCTCAATGGTATTTTGAACCCCGAACAAGACCTCGCGGAGTTCGAGCGGTATTTGGAATATTCCATCGGCAGAACGGCTGAGAACGAAATCTACAAAACCGATCAAGCCATTCGTGCCGACAAAGAGATTCAAGTCATCAAAGAACATAACGCTCAGCTCAGCACACAAACAGCCGAGTTCGAGCAAGCGATCCAGTCGAACGAGGAATCCATTCAAGAGTTGATCAATTGCGACAACTGCCCGGAGCGGGATGTTCAAATTCAGGCACTCAAAATCCAAAACGATAATCTGCGCACCAAACAGCAAGCCGCGCTCAAAGAGTTCCGTGAGCAGGAAGAGAAGCTCAACAAGCGCGTGGAGGCTATTCGAGCCGCTCATAACAAGGGCAAGATGTTTGGCAAGGAAATCGAAG
>CAZXHW010001245.1:0-1868 GCA_964639915.1 uncultured Heliomicrobium sp. | reverse complement strand
GGCGGCATTCTTCGATGCCAAGGCGGAAGAAGCTGGCCAGTCGCGGCTGCTGGCCGGTGTGCAATATCCCAGTGATGTGAAAGACGGGCTGGAACTTGGGCGCGCAGTGGCTCAATTTGTGATTGCCCGCGCCAAAACCGACGGGTCCGACGCAGTTTTCACCGGCACAATCCCGCAAGGCGCTTGCAACTGGAAAGGCACGAACCCCGCTCTGCCGATGGCGGGAACCTGGAAGACCTGGGCGCTCACCTCCGCAAGTCAGTTCAGACCAGGCCCGCCGCCAACCTGCGACTCTGCACAGATGGCGACTGATCTTGCCGAGGTAAAAAACTTCCCGCGTGCGATTCCATCTTCGGGCGCTTCGTTCAACACCACACGGACAGCCTTTTTCTGGCAAGGGGCGACAGGCGCTACCAAACCGCTGAACGACCTGATTGGTCAAAAACTTTCGGAATACAGGCTTGATACCAATCCACCACGCGCAGCCCGCGCTTATGCATTGGTCAGCATTGCCTATTACGATTCGCTGGTCGCCTGTTTTGACGCGAAATACACCTATTGGGCGATCCGCCCGAATCAGCTTGATCCCACGCTGACAACGCTCTTTCCGAATCCTGGTCACCCCAGCTATCCGTCAGCGCACACGGCGCTTGCCGTCGGACAGGCAGAGGTGCTGGCGTATCTGTTTCCGCGCGATGCGGAATTCTTCCGACAGTTTGCTGCAGAATCCGGCGACTCACGAGTCTGGGCCGGAATTCATTTTCGCAGCGATCTCAACGCTGGCTCAACGATGAGCAAACAGGTGGCGGCGCAAATTATCGAGCGAGCCAAAAACGATGGTTCGCAGTAAGCAACTTCGTTTTGCGGCATCACGAAGTTTTAAAAAGCGGCCTGTTCAATTCCTGAACAGGCCGCTTTTTTATCTTACCGTGTATAATCCGCCGCGCATTCATCCCTGATTCAAAGGACACACTCACAATGGCTTTGCTAGAAGCCAGCAACCTGACCAAGTCGTACGCTGGGGTTCAGGCGTTGAAAAACGCTTCGTTCGAGCTTCGCGTTGGCGAAGTTCATGCACTGATCGGTGAAAATGGCGCTGGCAAATCTACGCTGATCAAAATCCTCACCGGGGCGATTCAAGCGGATAGCGGCGAAATCCAACTCGATGGCCAGCCGATCACGAACAATTCTCCACAAATAGCCAAATCACTTGGAATTGCAGCAATTTACCAACAACCGGCGTTGTTTCCCGAACTGACCGTCGCCGAAAACATCGCGCTCGGGGTGGAACAGACTTCGGCTTGGCGGCGAATCAATTGGAAGGCTCGGCACGCACGCGCGACAGAACTACTGAATCAGGTTGGCGCAAGGATTTCGACGGACGCGCTGGCGGGTGAACTGACAATGCCAGAGCAGCAGCTTGTTGAAATTGCGCGCGCACTCGGAGCCAACGCTCGCGTGCTGATTATGGACGAACCTACAGCTTCGCTTTCGGAAGAAGACACGCAAAACCTGTTTCGGGTGATTCGTGAACTGCGCCAACGCGGCGTCGGCATCATTTACATCTCTCATCGGCTGGACGAATTGCCGATCATCGCCGACCGGGTAACGGTATTGCGTGATGGCGTGACAATTGGAACCCGGCAAATGTCGGAAGTTGATCGGCAGGAATTGATTCGGTTGATGGTTGGGCGCGAATTGTCGGCGGTGTTCCCGAAGCGTGAAGTTGCTTTGGGCGAAACGGTTTTGGAAGTTCGCCACCTGACTTGCCATGAAGCTGGCATTCGCGACATCAGTTTTTCCGTCCGCGCTGGAGAAATTCTGGGCTTTGCGGGACTCGTCGGTGCAGGACGAACAGAATTGGCGCG